>JAZUKT010000210.1:0-2766 GCA_045643445.1 Eubacteriales bacterium | reverse complement strand
ATCGGCTCGCCGTAGGGACCCTATACCGTGACCGTCACCGGCTCCGCACCGTTCGCCTCGATAAAGCAGTCGACCGTGCCTTCGCCGCCGACCGCCACCGGGATCGTTACAATCTCACAATCCGACCGCACCGCCGGGATGACGCTCCGCGCGATGGCGCAGATCTCCCGCGACGACAGCGTTCCCTTGAACGAATCGGACACCACGACGTACTTTTTCATCGGCTTCTCCCATGGTTTCTTTTTCCGTCATTATACCACGGTGCGCGTTTTTTTGCAACCGGCAAGGGGGGCTCTTTTTTGGGGGATTATTGTAGGAAAGCCTGCGGGCTTTCCAAATTTTTATTTTTCGTAAGAGTCCTCCGCGGCGAGGGATCGTCCCACCTCGCGGTGCCCAAAAATCCCTGTTCGAGCTGGGGCGCTCTCACGGATTTTTGACCGCTGAGTTGAAAAGTGTCTTTCTTCCTCTGCCCCCGGCAGCGAAAGACACTTTTCCCCTTCCCAACACGCGCCTGTTCAGCCCCTTGAAAATCCCCCTTCCTGCCGCCTACCGGCGGAAATGGGGAATGGTTGATAGATCGGGGGTCTTGGGCGAGGGCGTTAGTTTGTGAAGCAAGTGCAGAGCGCTTCTTTTCATAACGGCAAAGCCGAGAGCGTTAGGTATTCTGTTGACATAGTCAAGGTATTCTCCACGGCGGGGGTTTTCAGGGTCTCGGCGGCCCCTGAAAACCGCTGAAACGCTCTTCTGAGGCTCTGAAACGCCTTTATTTCATGAGCTGAAACCTTGTCCAACCCATACCCCTCCATAAAAGTTTTCGCCAGGCCTTTTCCAAAAGGCCGCGTTCCCCCGCGTATCCCCTGCCGCGTTCTCCTTCGTCTCCCCTCGTTCTCCACAAAAAAAGCCTCGGAGGGATGCTCCGAGACTCTTTTTTATGGAATTGATTATTTCAGGATTCTGTACTTGCCGACGATGGGCAGTTCCTTCGCCTTGCCGTTTGCGGCATTCACGATACCGATAACGGCGAAGATCAGGCAAACGAGGCTGAACAGACCTTCGATGATGCCGAAGATCCAGCCGATCAGCGGGATATTGGAAAGGATGCCGAGGGCGACCCAGCAGATGATTTCCGCGATCGCGAGGACGAGGCCCTGATTAGCGTGGAAGCGTGCGAACTTGGATTCCTTTGCCGCGAAGATCGGGATCAGGACGAGCCAGGACAGGTACGCGAGGATCGCCATGACCTTGTTCTGCTGAATATCGTTCTGATCGAATTCAGCCGTGGTGTCTGCGGTGTTGTTGAATTCATTGAACTTGTCGTTGAGATCTGCCATGATTCTTCTCCTTTGGTCATTCGAAATTTGGTTCCTGACACTATTATACACGTTTTTCGGTAAAAAATCAATCCTTTTGAGTGATTTTTTACTTGTGCAGCGCGCCGTTTATTCCGCGTATTCCGTCCGTCGAGCCGTCACGAGCTCGTTTCTGTACCGCGCGATATAGTACTTCGCCATCGAAAGATTCTGCTCCGAATAATTCCCGCATTCCTCCGGCTTCGCGCCCGGGATCTCGCCCTCGTATCCGAGAATGAAGTCGCACATCCCGACTACGAGATCGAACACGTCCGCCGACGAAAGATCGCCGAACATCACGAGATAGCACCCCGTCCGGCACCCCATCGGCCCGAAATACACGATATCGTCCCGGCGCGCGGAATTCCGCAGATACGTCGCCCCCATGTGCTCGATCGTGTGTACCGCCGGCATATCCATCACGGGCTCGCGGTTCGGCGCCGTCATCCGCAGATCGAACGTCGTCACGACGCATCCGTCCCGGCGATCCCGGCGCGACACGTACAGACCCGGCAGCAGATTCAGATGATTGATACGAAAACTTGCGATTCGTTCCATGACGATCCTCTTTGATAATCCGATTTTTCATCAGTATAGCACAATCCGGCCGGTTTGTCCAGCCCGGAATCCCGCCGGATTTTCGTCCGCCTCTTGCATTTGCGCGCCCGGCATGGTATACTGTGAAAAACACGGAAATCTACACGTCAGAGGAGAATCCGACATGATGCATGAAGAGCTGCGCAAGATATGGCCTGCGCTTGAGACCACGTTTGATAAAGGCCGCGCCGTGATCCGCTGCTGGGGCCGTGAATACCGCCTCGACGGCGCGCTTCCGACTGAGATCACCTCGGGCGGCGAGAACGTCCTGACCGCACCGGCACATTTTACCGCCATTTTCCGCGGCGAGGAGAAACCGTTCACCGATCTTGACGGCTACGTCATCAGCCGCGACGACGGCGAATTTTGCTACATGAGTATGCAGACCGCCGGAAACGTGCTCATCAACGCGCGCGTCCGGGTCGAATTCGACGGCCTCGTCTGGGTGGATCTCTTGCTCATTCCGTTCGGCATGAACGGGCCGGTCACGCACTCCAAGGCGGAAGCGGAGCCGTGTCTCGACGCCCTGTACGTCGATTTCCCGATCCGCCGCGATCTCGCGGAGCTCTATCATTTCTGGCCGGGCGTCAAGGGTCGCTTCAACAGCGGCGCTGTCCCCGCAGACGGGATGCACCTGCCGTTCCGGCCGCATCTGTGGCTCGGTCGGGAGGAAGCCGGTCTCAGCCTGTACGCAGAATCCGACGAAAACCGGCAGTTCGCCGATCCGAACGACGCGCTGACAGTTGAGATGACTGAGGACGCGGCCGTACTGCGGATGCACCTCGTCGATTCGCTCCCGCAGACGTGGGCGAAGCCCGAC
>JAZUKT010000209.1:0-4716 GCA_045643445.1 Eubacteriales bacterium | reverse complement strand
CTTCCGCGAAGACCGCCCAGATCACCGCCGCCGCAGATCCCGCCAGTACCGCGAAGATCCGCGATACCGCCGCGAGTCCGCCGGCAGCCCACGCCGCAAGCGCATACGCAGGCGCCAGCGCAGGCTCGGTCAGGAGGCCCGCCGCCAATCCGAGCACCGTTCCGCGATGCGCGCCGAATTCGAGCGACACGGCCACCGCCGCAAGCAGCCCGAAGAGAAGTCCGAAATCAAAGCGCCATCCCGCCGACAACGTGTGCAGCGAGAGCGCCATCACCGCCGCCGCCAGACAGAGTCCCGGCTCGCGGAACGGAGAGGTGCGCATTTTTCTCTCCGTCGCCGCCGCGAACAGATACGTCCCGACGGGGGCTATCACCATTCCGAAAACAGCGCCGAACAGGTCTATGTACGAAAACCCGCCCACCAACACCGACCATGCTCCGGCGAACAGCGCTGCTACCGCAGACAAGGCCGCTCTCACGCGGACCGGCTCCCGGAGCATGATCCCGGCAAGCGCGCTCACGACGCCGTCCGTTTCCTGCCGCTCCGTTCGTTTGCGATCCTCGGATTCCGCCTTGCGTTTGCGGTGATCGGCGAGCCATTCGCGCATCGGTTTCGGCAGCTTGTCCGATACGAGCCAGAGCGACGTGCCGATCCGCGCCGCCGTCATGACGACGAGAAGCAGTGCGTACACGCCGCCGACCGTCGGGATCCGCACCGTACCGATCAGGGCGCCCGCGAGCGACGAGACGACCGCCAGCGTACCGCCGACTGCCGCTGTCCAGGCGAATCCGAACGGGTACGCGCCCGGGACCGTTTCCGCGGCAGCAGTGAGCATCCCGACGGTCAGGCACAAGAGCACAGTCAGGATCTTCTTGAGCCTTACGCCGGTGAAAAATCCCGCAAGCGGTCTTGCCGCTGTCCGCTCGCCGCCCGGTCTTGTTTTTTTCATGATTTTGAACCTTCCTTTTCATCGTTTTCCCGCGCGCTCCCGGGGGCAGAGCACGTCGGTCTTCCTTTCCGGCGCAAGTCACACTCATCGTCGGAATGTGCCCCGATTATACCGCCGTCCGCGTGCAGATCGCGTCGGAATCCGCGTGGTGTTTTTGTCCGATTGGCGTCGGATCGGCGGCCGCGGGCACGGGCAATCTCTCATTCGGCTATTTCCGTGACGAGCGGCGGCGCACCGTGGGAGGAAATAGCAGAGGAAATGGCAAAGACTTTTCGCTTTTCTTTGGGGGATTAGGTAGGAAAGCCTTGCGAGGCTTTCCTACATTTTATTTTTTCGTAAGAGTCCTCCGCGGACGGCGCACAAGAGGTGTTCGCGCGACACCTCTTGTGAATCACCCGCGCCAAAAGAGGAACCGTCGTAAACGACATGGTTCCCCTTTTGGATTTTCTCTCCTGCCGCCTACCGGCGGAAATGAAGTTTTGGGGATAGATCGGGAGCGAGCAAAGAGTGTTCGCTCATGTAGCGAGGGCAGAGGGCTTCTTTTCATAACGTCAGAGGCGAGAGCGTTAGGTATTTGGTTGGCAAAAAACAAAAGAACACCTACATCGTGTAAGTGTTCTTTATTGATGATGAATTGTTGCGATTTAATACCTAAATCACCGCTTCGCGTCACGGCGGGGGTTTTCAGGGTCTCGGCGGTCCCTGAAAACCGCGTTAACGATTTCCTGAGGCTCTGAAACGCCTTTATTTCGAGGGTTGGACAAAGATAATTCTTACCCATCCATAGAAGTTTTCGCCAGGCCTTTTTCAAAAGGCCGCGTCCTCCCGCGTTCCCCGCGTTCCCCCGCGTTACCCCGCGTTACCCCGCGTTTCTCTTCCCCTTCGCCACGATCATCGTCACCACGACGAGTGCGGCGGCGCAGAGGCAGGTGCAGAGCGGCACGATCCAGATGGGGCGGGTGGTTTCGGGTTCAGCGGGATCGGATTCGGGTGTGGTTTCAGCCGGTGTGATGACGAAAACGGGTTCGGGCTCGAGATCCGCGCCCTGCGAGAAGAACCAATCCACGTTTTCGCGGTCGCCGTAGACGACATCCCAGATACCGTGGCCGTAGCCGGACATTTCGCGGTAGGTGATCAGGAGATCCTCCCGGCTGACGGCGTGCTTGATCTCCCTATACATCTCGCGCGTGCCCGCCACCGGAACCGAGCTGTCATTCGTGCCGTGGAACGTGCGGATCGGGATCCGGCTGAGTACGTCCACACACGACGAGTCGCCGCCGCCGCAGAGAGGCATCCCCGCCGCGAACCGATCGCCGTGACGCGCCAGCACATCCCACGTGCCGAAGCCGCCCATCGACAGTCCCGTGACGTAAAGCCGGTGCTTGTTGACGTTGTACGACGCGCACACCTTGTCGAGAATGGCGAGCGCCGTCTGCATAGCCTTCGATTCCGGCACGTCCGCCGTCGAGTAGTTGCCGTCTTCCCACGGGGTATCGACCCACTGCTCATCCGCGGGGCACTGCGGCGCGATCACGATCGCCTCATAAATCGGGGAATCCGCATCGTCGAACATCCGCGGCAGGCCGACCGTCAGCTGTGCCGTGTTGTTGTCGCCGCGTTCGCCCGCACCGTGCAGGAAGAGAACGAGCGGATACATCTCCGCGGCGTCGTAATCGGCCGGGACATAGAGACGGTACCCCATCGTATAGCCGTCCTCGGCCTCGTAGGTGCAGGTCTCAAACAGCGGCTCGAGATCCACAGGTTCGGGATCCGCTTCGTCAGCCGCAGCAGCGACGGCAAGCAGGAGCACGAGCAGCAGGAGCACGCCCGCTTTCAGCAGAAGAGAAGTCCGTTTCATATTATTTCCCCTTTCGGATGAAAAGTTCAGTCATCAGGCGCGGTCGGAGCGCTTCTGCGCAAAGAGCCACGCGGTATTGTCGGGATCGGAGAGCACGCGCCTCCAGATGGAGTGCCCCCAGCCCTCGAACTCCACATACGTGAGCCGGGCGGATTTGTCCGTGCCGTTCTTCGTGATGGCGGCCGCCATAGCGCGCGTACCTTCTACGGTCACGATCTCGTCCGCGTCGCCGTGGAACGTGCGGATCGGGATATGCCGCAGAACGTCCGCACAGCCCGGATCGCCGCGTCCGCTGATCGACAGTCCGGCTGCAAAACGCTCGCCGTGACGCGACAGCACGTCCCACGTCCCGGATGCGCCCATCGAATAGCCTGCCACGTAAAAGCGGTCTTCGTCGAGGCTGTACGCCGCCGCCATTTCATCGACAAGGTGCATGACGGCCGTGAGCGCTCTCGATTCCGGGATCATCTTTACCGAATACGTGCCTTCGAGTCCCTGCGTATTGACCCACCGGCAGTCGGTCGGGCACTGCGGAATGAGAATGACGGACTCCGCCAGCGGAGAATCCGGCACGGCAAACATCTCGCTGATCCCGTGGCGGAATTGCCGTTCGTTATCGTCGCCGCGTCCGCCCTTGCTGTGCAGATACAGAAGGAACGGATATTTTTTCGCGGGATCGTAATCGGCCGGAATATAAGTGCGATAAGCAAGCGAGAAGCCGTCGTCAGCCGTATAGGTGCGAGCTTCGCATAAATCAATCAGGTTTGGCATATCGGAAGATTCAATGGCCGCACGGTCGGAGCGCTTCTGCGCAAAGAGCCACGCGGCGTTGTCGGGATCAGAGAACACACTCGTACAGATGGCGTGACCCACACCGGCGAATTCCGTATAGGAGAAGCGGGCGGATCTGTTCGCACCGTTCTTCGTGATGGCGGCTGCCATGGCGCGCGTACCGTCTACCGGCACTGCCGTATCTGCGTCGCCGTGGAACGTGCGGATCGAGATCTTCCGCAGAACGTCCGCACAGTCCGGGTCGCCGCCGCCGCTGACGGGCATCCCCGCCGCGAATTTGTCACCGTGACGCGCGAGTACGTCCCACGCGCCGAAGCCGCCCATCGAAAAACCTGCCACGTAATAGCGGTCTTCATCAAGGCTGTACGCCGCCGCCAGTTCGTCGATGATGTGCATGACGGCCATGAGCGCTCTCGATTCCGGAATCTCCTTCGTCGAATAGTTGCCGTCCGCCCACGGGGTATCGACCCACTGGCACCCGGACGGGCACTGCGGCACGAGAATAACAGATTCCGCCAGCGGATAGCCCGGCACGACAAACATCTCGCTGATCCCGTGGCAGAATTGCTGTTCGTTGTCGCTGCCGCATCTGCCTGCGCCATGCAGGTACAGAATGAACGGATATTTCTTTGCGGGATCGTAATCCGCCGGAATATAAGTGCGGTAGGCAAGCGAGAAGCCGTCGTCAGCCGTATAGGTGCGGGCTTCGCATAAATCAATCAGGTTTGGCATATCGGAAGACTCAATGGGCCGCACGGTCGGAGAGCTTCTGCGCAAAGAGCCACGCGGCGTTGTCGGGATCCGCATACACGCGCGACCAGATGGCGTGACCCATACCCGCGAATTCCGTATAGGAGAATCTGCCGCTCTTGTCGGCGCCGTTTTTCGTGATCGCAGCCGCCATGGCGCGCGTACCGGCCACGGGAACCGCTCCGTCGCCGTCTCCGTGGAACGTGCGGATCGGAATCTGACGCAGTGCATCCGCGCAGTCCGGGTCGCCGCCGCCGCATACCGGCATCCCTGCCGCAAATCGGTCGCCGTGACGCGCGAGTACGTCCCACGTTCCAAAGCCGCCCATCGACAGCCCGGTCACGTAAAAGCGGTCTTCATCGAGACT
>JAZUKT010000208.1:0-7101 GCA_045643445.1 Eubacteriales bacterium | reverse complement strand
AGCGGCATCCGCTGCGCCGCGCTTCAGTTCTTCCCAAAGGGTCTTCGGATCGGTAGATAACATAAGATCAATTCCTTTCTGTTTTGATAGACTTACTACTATTATTATACACATTTTTGCGGAAAAGTCAAACGTCTTCCCGAAGAACTTGTAAAAAATTCTCCGGCGGCTTTGTACAAAACATAAATCCGGCGCGCTGCGGGCATACTTATCATGAAATTCTTACGAAACGGGCAGGGGAATATGAACGGAAAAACCTATCGAAAATACGCGGACGGACGGGCGAAAAAGTCGCCGCTTCTGAAGGACTGCTGCTGTGCTTTCCTCGTCGGCGGCCTTATCTGTACGATCGGTGAATGCCTCAGACGCTGGTATCTAACCATGGATCTCACGAATACCCAGTCGGGTATGCTGACTTCGGTGACACTCATCTTTCTGACGGCGCTCCTTACCGGCCTCGGACTGTTTGATCAGATCGCCAAACACAGCGGCGGCGGAACGCTCGTCCCGATCACGGGATTTGCAAACGCAGTCGTTTCGGCGGCGATCGATAGCCGGTCGGAAGGATACGTGCTCGGCGTCGGCGCGAAGATCTTCTCCATCGCCGGACCGGTCATTCTCTACGGTATCTCGTCGGGCGTTGTGTACGGGCTGATCTACTGGTGCGTTAAGACGTTTTTCTGACGGGCGGCGGGTTTCTTTCGGAAATAATCTTGAAAAAAACGCCGGAGTCTGCTATAATGTCGGAAAGATCATGACAAAAGGAGACGGTACGCGATGCGGACGAGGATCGGTTTTTTCGATTCGGGGATCGGCGGGATCAGTGTGATGGCGGCTGCGAGACGCATCATGCCGGGCGCTGATTATTATTACTATGCCGACACGGATCACGTACCGTACGGCACCAAAACGCGCGAGGACGTGATCCGATACAGCAGTTGCGCGATGGACTGGATGATCGGGCATGAAGTTGATGCGATCGTAATCGCCTGCAATACCGCGACGAGTATGGCGGCTGAAACGCTTCGCCGGACGTATCCGATCCCGATCATCGGCATGGAACCGGCAGTCAAACCGGCGGCATTGCGCCATCCGCATGAGAAAGTACTTGTCTGCGCGACACCGCTGACGATTGCGGGCGAAAAACTGCACACGTTGATCGATCACAGTTTCACGGACGAGGTCCAGCCGGATCTTATCGCACTGCCGGGACTCGTTGAGTTGGCGGAACGCGGCGAATTTGATCAAGCCGACGTGGTGCCATATCTTGAAAAAACCATCGACACGACAATACCGTATGCGGCCATCGTCCTCGGCTGTACCCATTTCACTTACTTCCGCGACAGCTTCCGCACGCTCTTCCCGGAGGCGGAGCTGATCGACGGAACGGACGGAACGGTGCGCCGACTTATCAGCATCCTGACAGACAACGGACGGATGCCGACCGACACGACACCCGGTTCGATCACCTGGTCAGTCTCCGGCCATCCGCTCACCGATCCCGCACGCATCGCACAGTACGAGATGCTTGCCGCACGATAATAGCAAAGCCCCGCATACCGCTTGGTACGCAGGGCTTTTGTATATTCGGTTGGATTCAGGCTTTTCTGAGCAACTCGCAGACGAGTGTCCATAGCCGCGCAAAGGAAGCGACGTTCAGTGTTTCGCTAGGCGAGTGCAGATCACGCAGTTCCGGGCCGATCGAGATGATATCCATGTCCGGGATCTTGCCTTTGAGCAGACCGCATTCGAGGCCGGCGTGAATGCCGATCACCCGTGCCGGACGGCCGAAAAGCGCTTCGTAGGTTTCGAGGTAGAGCGCCTGCATCGGCGATCCTTCGAGATAATCCCAACCGGGGTAACGTCCCGAGTGATCGACCGTCGCGCCGTAGGGAAGAATAGCGCATTCGAGTTTATCCTGCATTTCGTCTAGCCGCGATTCAACGGAGGAACGGCAGGAGACGACAATCTCAAAGCCGGACGAACCGGGGCGGATCACGGCGAGATTGGCGGAGGTCTCCACCAGTCCCGGAACGGCGCGGCTCATCCCGTAAACGCCGTTCGGAAGCGTCATCAGAAGCGAGATCAGACGCATCGTTTCGTCTTCCGACAGTACCTCGGTCGGCTCTGACGGACGCACGGATACGCGGAACGATGCATCATCCGGGATCATTTCGGCGGCGAGCGACGGGATAAGCGAATCGACGGCAGCACGGAAGGCATCTACGTCCGATACGGCTGCCTGAGCTGTGCACTCGCGCGGGATCGCGTTGTCGCGTCTGCCGCCCTCCATCGAGGCAAGGCGGATGCCGCACGATTTGGAAGCGGCGTACAAGAGACGGGCGCAGAGAACGATGGCGTTGGCGCGGCCGAGATGGATGTCCTCCCCGGAATGACCGCCGAACAGTCCGCCGATCTCAAGCGTCACGGTGCTCCAGCTGGCAGGAGAGGCGGATTTCGCGGCAGGGAAGCAAATGTGCGAATGAACGCCGCCCGCGCAGGAAACGGTCGCTTCGCCCTCTCCGGCAGAATCGAGATTGATGAGCCGACGCGCCGTCAGGAGAGACGGATCGAACCCACGCATACCGTCCATGCCGGTTTCCTCGGAAGTCGTGAAGAGACATTCAAGTGCGGGATGCGGTACGTCGGACGAGAGCAGGGCGAGCATGATGGCGTCGGCCACACCGTCGTCCGCTCCGAGCGTGGTGCCGTTCGCGTGCAGTTCTTCGCCGTCGAGCACAAATTCAATCGGATCGCGGAGAAAATCGTGCGTCACGCCGCGATTGGCTTCGCAGACCATGTCCATATGCCCCTGCAGCATGACGGCCGGGTGATCCTCGTAGCCGGGCGTTGCGGCTGCACGGACGAATACGTTTCCGGCGCCGTCGATAGCTGCCTCATGCCCGAGCTGACGAGCCGTATCGTAGATGTAGCGAGCCACGGCAGCCTCGTTGCCCGATCCGCGGGGGATATCGGAGATTTTTCTGAAATAGTCGAAAATGCTTTTCGGTTCAAGTTCTTCGTATCGCATGACAGTGCTCCTCTGTTTTTTCTGTCAGTATAGCATATCGGCGCGGCAAAATCAAGAAAACGGCGGCAAGATCGAAAGAAATCTGTAAATCTTGCGATTAGGGCTTTTCGGAAGCGGGAAAATGTGTTATAATATCATAGTTAGAAGTTAAAAATGAAAGCGGAGGAAACATCCATGGGAAAACTCTCCTCTCTCATACGACGTGTGGCCGGAAAGAAGCGGTTCTGTTCCGCGGTGATACTGGCCGCCGGAAGCGGAACCCGATTCGGGCAGAAAAAAGCGAAGCAATACGTGAAAGTGGCGGGCGTTCCTGTGCTCGTGCGCAGCGTACTGGCTTTTTCCGAGTCCGAACTGATCCATGAAATCGTCGTCGTCACGCGTAAAGAGGACGTTCCCGATACCGAGGTGCTTCTGAAAGAGTACGGCGTCGCCGCATCCGTCCGTGTTGTTGCGGGAGGCGATACACGCCGTCAGTCGGCACAGAACGGCTTTGAGGCGATCTCTCCGAAGGCGGATTTTGTGGCGATCCACGATGCCGCCCGCTGCCTTGTCACGCCGCTGATGATCGAAGCCGCCATGGAGGCCGCGTTCGTCACGGGAGCGGCAGCCTGCGCCGATCGGACGACCGATACGCTGAAACGCACGAACGGCGCGAATATCATTACGGAAACGATCGACCGCGAGAACGTCTGGGCGGTTCAGACGCCGCAGATCTTCCGCCGTGATCTGTACCTTACCGCATCTGCGATGGCCGAAAAAGACGGCTTCGTCGGTACGGACGACTGTGTGCTCGTCGAACGGATCGGCTGCTCCGTCCAGCTCGTGGACTGCGGCCGCACGAATCTGAAAATCACCTACCCGGAGGACGTGACGGTCGCCGAAGCGATCCTCACCGCCCGGAAAAAGGAGGCGCTATCCTCATGAGAATCGGACACGGATACGACGCGCACCGCTTCTGCACCGATAAACCGCTCGTGATTGGCGGCGTCACCATGGACGTGCCGTACGGGCTTGAAGCACATTCGGACGGCGACGTGCTGATCCACGCGCTGATGGACGCTCTGCTTGGCGCGGCAGGAGAGCGCGACATCGGAACACAGTTCCCGGATACGTCTGACACGTATAAGGGAATCGACAGCCGTCTGCTGCTCAAAAAAACGATGGAGATCCTCGCCGCAGACGGACTGGAACTTACCTACGCCGATATGACCGTCGTCGCGCAGAAGCCGAAACTCAAGCCGTATATCGAATCCATGCGCGCCATGATCGCCGAAACGGCAGGCGTACCCGTCGAGCGGATCAACGTCAAGGCGACGACGGAGGAGCACATGGGCTTTACCGGGCGCGAAGAGGGAATCGCCGCTCATGCGGTCTGCCTCCTCTACGAAAAGAGAGCGTCCGATTCCGAATAAACCGAACGCTCCCCACGCACGACGCCGACAAAAGAAAAATTACGTCCTCGCTTTTTGCTGTCCCGTTTCCCGACGCCGCGCGGTGATCTGTTTCAGACGGTTGCCCGTCATGAGCAGTCTATGCGCCGCCCGCCGTCGTGTCTCACGCCGACCGATCAAACGAAGGTTCGCTTCACGCTTTATTTGCGCGAATCACCGATCTACATATGCGTCTCTCCTATAAAAACGAATCAATCCCGGAGGAAAAAATAATGTTGATGAAAACTTCTCCCTCACTGCTTGCCGCTGATTTTCTGCATCTCGCCGATGAAGTGCGCCGTGCCGAGGAAGCGGGCGCTGACCGACTTCACTGCGACGTGATGGACGGCGTATACGTGCCGAATATCAGCTTCGGTTTCGATATTATCCGCCGCGTCGGCACGATCACGAATCTGCCGCTCGACGTACATATGATGACGGCCTGCCCGCAGAAATATCTCACCGTGCTGAAAGAAGCGGGCGCGGCTTCCGTAACGCTTCACTCCGACGTTCTGCCGGAAGACGAACTGATCGCCGCTTTACGCGAGATCCGCGAGCTCGGGATGCAGGCTGCCGTTTCTCTTCGTCCGAAATGCCCGGCCGAGGATATCCTGCCGTTTATTCCGTATATCGACATGGTGCTCATCATGACCGTGGAGCCGGGATTCGGCGGACAGAAGTTCATGGCGGACATGATGCCGAAGGTTTCTGCCATCCGTCGTATGCTCAACGAGCAGAAGCCGGAGGTCAGTATCCAGGTAGACGGCGGTGTGAGCGCATCGACGATCGCACAGTGTGCCGCAGCCGGAGCCGACGATTTTGTCATCGGTACCGCGTCCTTCCGTGCGCCCGATATGAAGGCGGCGCTGGAAGAAGCCGTGCGCATCGCCGGAGAAAACTACGATTCCGGCCGGAAATAAGCGGATTTTGACGGAATTATCCAATATTAACGAAAAATCAGCCGAAATTTCGTATAAATCCATGACAAAATTTTCGGCAAAAAATACACGAAGTCGCCCAAAAATCAGACAAAATATGCTATAATTAAAAGGGTATCTTTGTTTGATACCCGATTAAAATAAAATAAGACGAGGGATAGCGCTATGGAGAACAACTACGGAGAGCTTCTGGTAATCGGCATGAAGGGCTGCGATCAGTTCCTGGAACAGGTGGATTATTATCTGCATGATTTCAGAAAAAACGTGCTGAGCCCGGATCAGATGGAAAAGTCTTACGTCTGCGCTGCGGAGTGCCCGCGGTTCGGTTCCGGCGAAGGAAAAGGCCTTCTGCACAATTCCGTGCGCGGTGAGGACGTATACATTATCTCCGATTGTTTCAACCACGGCGTTACCTATAAGATGTTCGGTCAGGAAGTCCCGATGAGCCCGGACGATCATTTTCAGGATCTGAAGCGTACCATCGCCGCAATGGGCGGTAAGGCAAGACGCATCACCGTCATCATGCCGATGCTCTACGAAGGCAGACAGCATAAGCGCAACTCCCGCGAATCGCTCGACTGCGCCATCGCCCTGCAGGAGCTCGTCAACATGGGTGTGTCTAACATCATCACCTTCGACGCACACGACGCCCGCGTATCAAACGCCATTCCGCTGACCGGCTTCGACAGCGTCCGTCCTACCTATCAGATGCTCAAGCGCCTCGTCCGCTGCTATCCCGATATTTCGCTTTCCGCCGATAATATCATGGTCGTCGCTCCCGATGAAGGTGCGCTCTCCCGTTCCATGTACTACGCGACCGTCATGGGCATCGACCTCGGTATGTTCTATAAAGTCCGCGACTATACGCGCGTCGTCGGCGGCAAGAACCCGATCGTGGCGCACGAATACCTCGGCCGCGAGATCAACGGTAAGGACGTGATCGTCGTGGACGACATGATCTCCTCCGGCGAATCCATTCTCGACGTTGCGACTCAGCTCAAGACGCAGGGCGCAGGCCGCATCTTCTTCTTCTGCACGTTCGGCCTCTTTACGAACGGTTTCGAAAAATTCGACGAAGCCTACGAGCAGGGCCTCTTCACGAAGTGCTTCACGACGAACCTCATCTATCATCCCGAAGGACTGATGGAACGCGAAAGCACCTGGTACGCAGAAGTCAATATGTGCAAATACGTTGCGACGATCATTGATACGCTCAATAATAACCGCACGATCAGCACGCTGCAGAATCCGCTTGAAAAGATCCATAAGATCCTTGACGAACATAATAACAGACAGAAAGCTGAGTAAACATTCACTATGCAGAAATTCAAGATACTGGCTGCCGAAAAGATAGCCGAAGCGCTCAAGGCATTAGCGCCTGACGCCGGCTTTTCGGTGGAAGAACTCGCGGGAATGCTCGAATATCCGCCGGATACCACGTTCGGCGACGTCGCGTTTCCTTGTTTCCGCCTTTCGAAACTCCTGCGCAGCGCACCGCCGAAAATCGCCGCTGAACTTGCGGAAAAGACGGCGGATTTCGCTTACGGAGCGGTCACGGCGGTCGGCGGCTATCTCAACTTCAAGATCGCGCCGTCCTATCTGACTGACTTCGTCCTGCCGGAAATCGAAAAGCAGGGTGCCTCCTACGGTTCCTCCGGCCGCGGCAAAGAGAAGACGGTCGTTCTCGATTATTCCTCCCCGA
>JAZUKT010000207.1:0-7580 GCA_045643445.1 Eubacteriales bacterium | reverse complement strand
GGAGATCGTCGTCGTCCGTCAGCCGGAAGCCGCCCTCTCCCTGTGTTTTTTTATTATCTTCACCGGCCTGTGCCGGATCCGACTCGATGTAATTCCGCCCGAATGCCGCCACGAAGTCCGCGATCGTCCAGGACTGCTCCCTCATTACGATCGCCTGCCAGCGCGCCCGCATCATGTCCATTGTCTCCGCGTTCGCGTGTACGGCCTGCTCACCGAATATGTGGCACCGGTTGTGGCATAGCCACACATACGCGCCGACCGTCTCGCTCTTCGCACGGTACGGTCCGCCGAAGACGTGGTGCTTGTCGAGCGGATCCTCCGCTCCGTTCCGGCCGCAGAGCCAGCAGACGCCGGTCTTATTCCGCTTGACCCGCTTCATCCAGCCCGTGCAGCACCCGGAGATAGGCCGCCGCCTCGTCGATGTTCACACCGGCCTCCCGGAGCGCCCACAGTTCCATGCCGACGCGCGGTATGCGCAGCTGCGTTCCTTCCACGCCTACGCGGAATGAAGGGCAGGGGTTTATCTGCCTGTGCAGGAACGCGTACATGGTCGGCATAGACACGCCGAGCAGTTTCGCCGCCTCTGCGGGCTTATAAGCGATTGCTGCGTCCATGATCACACCTCCGCCTTGATCCCGAGCAGCTCGTCCGCCGTGCAGGAGAGCGCCGCACACAGCGCCTTGATCTTCTCGATGTTCGGCTCGCGTGCTCCGGTCTCCCAGTTAGTCACTGCCGACGGTGTTACTCCGATCAGTCTGCCGAGTTCCTTGGTCGTCATCCCTTTTGCGTTTCTCAATTCTTTAAGCTTGCTCATTTTTCTGCGCTCCTTTGCTTTCTTTGTGTGAGAATAATATACCACACACCGTGACCAATGTCAATAAAAATGCAACATTTTGTGACATTTCTATAAATCTCACAAAATGTCCTTGTAATTGCTCACGATGTGTGGTATTCTTTATGCACAACAACCAAAACAAGGAGAAGACCATGTTCAAAGACCAGTTTTCCAAATACAGAAAAGCTCGTCACCTTACTCAGACCGACATGGCCGATATTCTCAACGTTAGTCGCGGAGCTATCGGCAACTGGGAATCCGGCAGCAGAATACCTGATACAGATATGCTGCACAAGATTGCTGACTATTTTCGTGTTACGATCGACGATCTCCTCGGTCACTCATCGGCTCACGATCCCGCCGATAACTGGGTTCCCGTCATCGGTGACGTTGCTGCCGGAATCCCTCTCGACGCGATCGAAGACACCGACCCCGATGACTGGGAACAGATCACCGAGGCCATGGCGCGAAACGGTCGGCATATCGCTCTTCGAATCAACGGCTCGTCGATGGAACCGCGTATGCGCAAGGGCGACGTCGTAATCGTCCGCATCCAGGAGGACGCAGAGGACGGCGATATCGTGATCGTCAAGGTCAATGGCGACGAAGCGACCTGCAAGAAAATAAAAAAATCGCCGGACGGCGTGACTCTCATCTCGCTAAATCCGGCGTTTGACCCAATATTCTATTCGTCCCGCGAGGTCGAAGAACTTCCCGTCAGAATCCTCGGCCGCGTAGTTGAACTTCGCGCTAAATTTTAATATACGGAGGTCACCATGAAAAAAGCAAAACTTGTAATCGGTATCATTCTCGTCGTTGTAGGCTTATACGGCTTAACAACTGTCCCCACCTCTGACCAAAAAATCACCTCAATCGTTACCGCCATCGTAGTTCTCGGAATCGGCGCTTTGCTGCTCTATCTGTATTTCGAGCCGAAAAACAAGCCGACCAGTCGCTCTGTTCCAAAGTCACAGATTCCGCAAGTCCCTGACGGCGAGAAGGATTATTGTGTTCTCGGCGATACGCTCGGCCGCGCATACAAGAGATACAGTTATGAAGAGAATATGTATACGCACGATTTTGACATTTCCTGCGTTGCAAACCAAGGCGGAAAGGAGATCAAATTCGTCCCGGAACCGAAAAACGAATACGACGAAAAAGCAATCGCCATTTACCTCGGCGAAAACAAGATCGGCTATGTCAACAAAGGTCTTGTGCAGGACATGATTCACGATTATACCAAAAAGAGATGGAAGTTCGTTGGTCATATCAATAAGTATTCTATCTCCGACCGGAGAATCACATACAAGATCGGTTTCTACGTTCCGTTTGATCAGTTTGAAGAGCGCAGTTTCAGCCTCAAAAAGATCACCGGCGACCGCAAGGATAATATTTCGACGCTTGACGAAGGCGACGGAATTTCAGTTGATTATGAATCTGTTGATGATTGCTTTATCGTGTATAACGACGCTTATGAGGATATCGGCGTCGCACCAAAGTCAGAAGGAAAATACCTCGAAGAGTGCGAAGATATAGTCGGATATGTTGATTCTGTCGAGTACGATGACGAAAACAACGTCGTCGGCGCTGATGTGGTCGTATATCTTATCAAATAACGAAGGCGGATAATATGAAGAGAAACGCAAACGGTCAAGGCTCGATCACTAAGAACGTCACCGTCAAAAACGGGAAAACCTACGTCAACTGGGTCGGCCGCGTTATGATCGGCACGGATCCCGGTACGGGAAAGCGCATAATCAAAAGCGTATCCGCGCCCACTCAGAAGGAAGCCGCCGCGAAACTCAAGGCACTGATCCGTCGCGTTGACGATCACACCTACACCGAAACCCCGAAGCTCTCCCTCTCCGCGTGGCTCGATACGTGGCTCGAAGATTACGCAGCGCCCGGTCTGAAGCCTCTTTCTGTCGAAACGTACAAATCACGCATAGATACACACATAAAACCGGCGCTCGGTGCGCTCCGTCTGACGGCGATCACCGTTCCGGATCTCCAACACTTCTGCAACTCCCTCTCGAAGAAACTCTCACCGAAGACGACGATCGCGGTGATGGCGATTCTCCAGGAAGCGCTCGCGCAGGCCGTAGAACTCAGCTATCTGCCGAACAACCCCGCCGAGCGCGTCAAGCGGCCGCGTAAAGAGCAGAAGGAGATCAAGCCGCTCACCGAGAGCGAGGTCACCGCGCTGCTCAAGCTGCTCAAGGACGGCGACGTCACCTCCGACATGATCATATTTACGCTATTCACCGGCCTCCGCGAAGGCGAGGTCTGCGGCCTGCCGTGGAGCGCCGTCGATTTTGTCCACGACCAGATCACCGTGCGCCAGCAGCTTCAAAAAGGAAAAGCCGCCGGATCTTCGTACACGATCACGACGGCCAAAGAGGACAAGACGCGCACGCTCACGCTCGCACCGTCCGTCATGGACGTGCTGCGGGCCCGCAAGCGCACGCAGGAACAGCAGAGAAGGGAAGCCGGACTATTTTGGCAGAACGACCTTGATTTCGTATTTACGCAGGCGGACGGCAAATTCATTCCTCCGCAGACGTTCCTCAAGCGCCTCAAGCGGCTCCTGGAACAGATCGGCCGCCCGGACGCATACGTTCATACGCTACGGCATACCTACGCCGTGATGGCGCTCCAGGAGGGCGATGACATCAAAACGGTGCAGGACAACCTCGGTCACGCGACGGCTGCGTTTACGCTCGATGTGTACGGCCACGTTAGCGAAAAAATGAAGAAAGAATCTGCCGAAAGAACAGAAAAATTGATCCGAAATTTGCGCGCATAATTCTGATTCATCCGAAAAATCATCCGAAATAATCCGCAAAACGCAAAAAGGCCAGTAATGAATTGTCATTACTGGCCTTATGTTCCCGGAGAAGGAGAGATTTGAACTCTCGCGCCGGTTATCCCGACCTACACCCTTAGCAGGGGCGCCTCTTCGGCCTCTTGAGTACTTCTCCGTATCAAGTATGCACCGGAAATCCGGCGGCACGCGCGGCTTTGTCATCACGCAATGCTCAATTATTATAGTATAGCCGCCTGTTTTTGTCAAGGGCTTTCGGAGAATTAATTATATTTTTTGCGTTGCAAATTTGAAAAAACTGATGTATAATGAAATAAATTCTATTGGACAATAGGAGAATACCATGAAACTTCATGTTCGCATGATTTCCGCATTCCTCGCTCTGATCCTGTCCGTCGGGCTCGCTGCCTGCTCCGGCGATACGGGCGGGGAACCCGGCTCGACGCCCGTCGAATCTGAAACCGGGACGGAAGTATCCGCATATAACGGACCCGACTTTTTCGTCTCGCCCGACGGCGACGATACGGCTGACGGCTCGGCGGAGCATCCGTTCGCATCGGTCAAGCGCGCGATGGACGCAGTCGCCGCATCTGACCGTACCGTGCCGCATACCGTGACGTTCGCAGCAGGACGCTATCCCGTCGTACATATTGATCTTCTGAAGGAATACGGCGGCGAAGAAAACGCGACCGTGACGTACCGATCCGCAGGGGACGGCGCTGTTGTCTTTGACGCATCGAAACCGATTGTGACGGCGCATCTGACGCCTGTTCCGGCGGAAGATCCGATGTACGCGCGTCTCCCGGAAGCCGTTCGTGACAAAGTCGTTGTCGGCGATCTGACGGCGGAAGGCTTTACCAAAGAGGATATCGGCCCGATTTACGCGATCGGCTCCGGCTCAACCGCCAAGCAGTACGGCGAAGAATTTGTCGGCACGAATCCGTCCTTCTTCTGGAACGACGAGCGCATGATTCTCGCGCGGTATCCGAATGAAGGCTACGTCTACTCCATCGGCAAAGGCGACGACTGCTCCGAGCATACGTTCATCAATGGCAAGAACGGCAATACGCTCGGCTCCGGCGCACCCGGCGGAACGGTCTTTTATGAGCCCGAAGTCGGCGAGCATATGGCAAAGTGGCAGGATCCGACCGACACGTGGGTGTACGGCTGCTTCTTCTTCAACTGGGCGGAGATGACCTCGCCTCTGACTGCTGTCAACGCGGCGGAAAGTTCCATGACGATGCGCTTCAATTCCGGCATGGGTTACAGAGACGAAGGCTCGGAAACCTATTTTTACAACATTCCCGAAGAGCTTGATATGCCCGGCGAATACTACATCGACCGGGAAAACCTGAAAATCTACACGCTTCCCGCAGACGACAGAACGGACGGCGTGATCAACGTGGTCGACGCGAGACAGACGATGTTTGAGGGCGAGATCAGCTACACGACGTTCGACGGCATCACGTTTGAGGGCGCGTCGGATACCGTATTTGTGCTGACCGGCGATTACATTACCGTCAAAAACAGCCTCATCCACAACTGCGACGGCTATGCGATGACCTTCAACGGCGTCCACAACACCGTATCCCGCTGCGAAATCAAGCACATGGGACGCGGCGGCATCCAGATGAGAGGCGGCGATTACGAAACGCTTACGCACAGCGAAAATCTCATTGAAAACTGCTATATCCACGATTTCCAGGAGGTCCAGCATACCTATCAGCCGGCTATCTCATTGACCGGCGTCGGCAATACCGCACGACATAACGAACTCGCCTATTGTCCTCACCAGGTCATCACGGCAGGCGGTACCGAAAACCTCGTTGAATGGAACTACATCCACGATGTCGTGCTCGATTCGTCGGATGCCGGTGCGTTCTATATGGGCGGTCAGTGGCAGCCCGTCGGTTCTGTTCTTCAGTATAACAAGTTCGAGAACATCGGTACGGGAGAGAACAGACCGAAAGCCATTTACCTCGACGACATGGGTTCTTCCTGGACGATTCAGTATAACCTCATCATCAACTGCCTCGGCTTCGCACTCAACTTCAACGGCGGACGCATGATCACCTGCGTCAACAATGTCGTCATCGACCCGCCGGAAGTCGGCAGTTACCTCCATTACACGTCAAGCATCCGCACGGCCTATCTTGTTGATGGCTTATATCATTCCAAGGACGAGGCGATCTGGCACACGATGGACGGCATCCCTTATCAGAGCGAACTTTGGGCTGAGAAGTATCCGCTGTTCGCGCAGACGAACCTCTATGGCGATGACAACCCGGACGATCCCGATTTCCCGATCAATCCGGCCTACTCCGTCATCAAGAACAACATCTTCTGCGGCGGCTGGGATAAGTGGAAGATCATCGTGGAGGAGGACGTGCCGAAATTCACCGAGATCGGCGATTACCTCTATAACGCGGACGCATCCCGCATCTTCGTTGAGGGAACGTACGAACTCAACAAAGTCGGCCTCCGCGCGGGCATGGAGTATACGCCGATCCCGGCCGACGGCTACGGTGTCGAACCGCTCGGCGAATAATCGAAAATCAGCACGGGAGACGAAAGCCTTCCGTGCTTTTTCTATGGAAAGCAGTATAATATAAAATAATACTTGCTTTATTACGTAAATCATGCTATACTGACAAAAAAACATAAATCAGGAGTTGCCCATGAAAAAGTGTAAACGGTTCGTTCTGTTGATCCTTGCGGCGGTCATTTCTCTCGGCATGATTGCCTGTGCAAACGAGGAATCCGTTGATCAAGAAAGTGAAACGCAGGCGGAAGTGTCCACCTACAACGGTCCCGACTTCTTCGTCTCACCGAATGGCGACGATACGGCAGACGGCTCGGCGGAGCATCCGTTCGCGTCCGTTCAGCGTGCGATGGAGGCAGTTGCCGCATCCGATCATACCGTACCGCATACCGTGACGTTCTCGGCAGGACGGTATCCCGTCGTCCATATTGATCTTTTGAAGGAATACGGCGGCAGCGAAAATGCGCCTGTGACCTACCAATCCGCAGGCGACGGCGATGTCATTTTTGACGCATCCCAGTCCATTCCCGCCGCGCATCTGACCGCTGTTCCGGCAGACGATCCGATGTACGCCCGTTTTGACGAATCCGTGCGGGATCAGATCGTCGTCGGCGACCTGACAGCGGAAGGCTTTAACAAAGAGACCATCGGCCCGCTCTATTCGTTCGGCACCTATTCGACTGCCAAGCAGTACGGCGACGAATATGTCGGCACGAATCCGTCCTTCTTCTGGAACGATGCGAGAATGACACTCGCGCGTTATCCGAATGAAGGCTACGTCTATTCGACCGGCAAAGGCGACGACTGTTCCGAATATATCCTCAAAGGTGATAACACGTTCGGTGTCGGCGCACCCGGCGGAACGGTATTCTATGACGCCGAAGTGGGCGAGCACATGGCGAAGTGGCAGAATCCGACCGACGCCTGGGTGTACGGCTGCTTCCAGTTCAACTGGGCGGAGATGTCCTCTCCCGTGAAGGCTGTCAACGCGGAAGAAAGCTCCATGACGATGCTCTTCAACTCCATGTACGGCTACCGGGAAGAAGGTTCGGAGACCTACTTCTATAACATTCCCGAAGAACTTGACAACCCCGGCGAATACTACATCGACCGTGAGAATATGAAGATCTATGTACTGCCCGCGGATGAAACGAGAGACGGCGTGATCAACGTCGTCAGCGGCAGTCAGACGATGTTCGAGGGCGAGATCAGCTACACGACGTTCGACGGCATCACGTTTGAAGGCGCGTCGGACACCGTGCTTACCGTAACCGGCGATTACATTACCGTCAAAAACTGCCTCATCCACAACTGCGACGGCTATGCGATGACCTTCAACGGCGTCCACAACACCGTATCCCGCTGTGAGATCAAGCATA
>JAZUKT010000206.1:0-9086 GCA_045643445.1 Eubacteriales bacterium | reverse complement strand
GGATCTCGAGGTAGTCATCGTTGATGGAGGACTGGATGGCGGTCACCTGACGCACGACGTCGCCCATTTCACCGAGCGTGACTTCGAGGCGCATCGTGTGATGGCCGGGTTCCAGATAGAATTTCAGCGTGTCGGCGCCGTCGGTCGCGGGCTCGACCTGCCAGGAGGAATTGAAATTGAACTTCAGGTAGTTGGCTTCCTCGAACGGAACTTCGCCGTCGATCATGATCTTACGGGAAGTGTACATACCGGAGAGCTCGTTCTGTCTGTAACGGAAAACGATCGTGTAGAGACCGGCTTCGGCGATGTCGAATTCATATTCGATCCACTGGCCGACCGTCTGCCACTTTTCGCTGCCGATCGTGTTGAGCATGATCTTAGCGGCGTCCTGCGGCTCGGTGATCGGGGATTTACGGTCATAAATCGGATACACCGTGTAATCGGAGGTTTTGCTCGGCGTTTCGGCGGCGATGTAGATCGGTTCCGCGTTCACGGCGTCCTGCTTGCCTGCGATGTAGTCGTCGTAGGAAATCTTGTCCTCGTAGGGGAAGATCGTGATCTTCGAGATCGCCATCGCTTCACGGACGGATTCGAAGGAGATCGTGTTCTCGCCCTCTTCGAAGTAGAACTCAAACGGGTTCGCGTAGTAACCGTTCGAGTCGATCAGCGTGTATTCCTTCCACTCGTGGAGAACGCGGGAGGTCGGACGCAGTTCGTTGCCGTTGAAGTCCTTTTCAAAGCGGCCGTCCGTGTAATCGTTGACCCACGTCTTTTTGAGCAGGAGCAGACGCGCTTCGGCAAAAGGAACGAAGCCGTTTATGTAAAGCACGCGCTCGATGGAGTTCGTCTTGTCACCGACGGAGCAGTAGTCCACCTTCATGGCGTAGAGACCCGTCTTCGGGATCGTGACCTTCCAGGTGACTTTACCGTCGTCGTTGATCAGCAGCGATTCGCCGCTTTTGCCCTGGAAGCCGCTCTCGACTTCGACCGTGGCAGTCGTATCTTCGGGATCGTAATCGACTGCGTTGATCTCGATCGTGTCAGTGCCGCGCGGCGCGTCTGCATGATCCTTCATGTAGTCCGCGTAGGAGCGGGAATTCAGGGTTTCGCTGATCGCCTTGAGCGTGGACGACGGATCTTCTTCGGCTTCTTCGGCTGCAAACGTCAGCACGGGAAGCACGGAGAGAAGCATCAGGCACGCAAGGACCAGTGAGATCAGCTTTTTGCTTGTGGTGTTTCTCATAGGAACCTTCCTCCTGCAATTTTCTGAGCGGCCGTTGACCGACGGGCACGCTCTCCCCAACGGGGGAAATCTATGCGCTGATGACGCGCGGCTGACGGGCAGCTCACGGTCATGAGAACGGTTTACGCGGAGCGGATTTTCCGCCCCCGGGTGCGCAAAAAACACGCATCCCGATAGATATGTACAATAATCTTATCATAGAGACCCAAAAATGTCAAGTGTAACTCTCTTCTCCAAACCGTGCCTGAATGCCCGCGGGGCCGCCATATTGCGCGCTTTCTCCCCGTCGGATCATGCGCCTCCGCGATCGCCTTTTGTCGAACGATTTCCGCCGTCCGCAGCCGGTCTGATGGGTAAATTATATTAACATTTCAGGTTCTGCATCTGGTTTCGGATCCGCCGGAGAAGCACATGATTTTGTGATTTGCCGGACGGGCGGCACACATTTCGCCGGAAGGTAAATGATATTAACATTTCCGCCTCAAAATCTGCCGGAATCCCGGTTTTCCCGCGATCCGGGGAATTACGCATTTTTTGTGCAAGACATACAATTTTTGATGAGATTTTTCTACACCTATACAAATTGCACAAACTTGCAAAACTGCCGATTTTCGTCCGTCCGGGAGAGCACCGATGTAATACGCCGAAGAATGCCGGACGCGCGCCGTGCCTGTCCGCGTGAGTACGCCGTTTTTTTCACATTTTTCTGCAATTTTCACGCTCATGCGGTTGACAAATGTCCCCGCTGTCATTATAATAGAGGAAACGAATCCCCATTACACAAAAACGAAGAAAGCAGGATACAGGATTATGGTAACCATCGGTGTTGACCTCGGCGGAACGAACATTGCCGTCGGTATCGTCAATGAACAGTACGAAATCGTGAAGAAGGGCAGCGTGCCCACGAAGCCCGAACGCGGCGCGGACGCTATCGTAGCCGATATGGCTTCCCTCTCGAAGAAGCTTCTCGCCGAATGCAATCTGACGCTTGACGACGTTGCATTCGCCGGTATCGCAACGCCCGGTACGGCCAACAACGTGACCGGCGTCGTCGAATACGCAAACAACGTCCCGTTCCTGCACTATCCGCTTGCCGACAAGCTCTCCGCGCTCCTCGACGGCAAGCCGGTATACATTGAAAACGACGCGAACGCCGCAGCCAAGGCAGAGGCGATGGCAGGCGTAGCGAAGGATGCTCCGATCTCCGTTATGATCACGCTCGGCACCGGTCTCGGCGGCGGCATCATCATCGACGGCAAGGTCTACTCCGGCTTCAACTTTGCCGGTGCGGAACTCGGCCACGTCGTCATCCAGAAGGACGGCCGTCAGTGCTCCTGCGGACGCAAGGGCTGCTGGGAAGCGTACAGCCCCGCGACGGGTCTCGTGAACATCACGAAGGACCGCATCGCCGACGCGCGCAAGGCCGGCCGCAAGACTTCCATGGACGAGCTGATCGGCGGCGACATCTCGAAGGTATCCGCCCGCACGGCATTCACCGCCATGAAGGCAGGCGACGCAGTAGCAGCCGAAGTCGTTGACGAATACATCAGCTATCTCGCGTGCGGCGTAGCGAACATGCTCAACATTTTCCAGCCGAACGTACTCTCCATCGGCGGCGGCATCTGCAACGAAGGCGAAGACCTCACGAAGCCGCTGCTCGAGAAGGTCTTCCACGAGACGTACACCCGCGAGGGCACGCCTCAGACGGAGATCAAGATCGCGAAGCTCGGCAACGATGCCGGCATCATCGGCGCGGCCGTACTCGGCAAATAATTCAATCGGACAAAACAAAAACAGCGGTTCTGTGCACACAACACAGAACCGTTTTTGTTCATTAATTCGGAAACGGCAGTTTGTCCGGCAATCCTATCAGATAATCGGCAGACACACCGAAAAAGCAACATAGTTCAATCAAATCAGCCATACACGGTTCACATTTTCCACACTCCAGATACGACACCTTTCGTTGTGTCATATGAACCGCAGCACCCAGCTCCGTCTGACTTAATTCGCGTATTTCGCGCAGCCGTTTTATTCTTTCCCCGAATAACATACGTGTTCCCTTGCCTTTATTGGGTGTCTATAAAAGAATCATAGCATAGACAAAAAATATCTCTTGACAATTAGACAATAATTGTCTATAATATTGATATGATTCCCGTCCGCTTGAGAAAGAAGAGGTCGGCCATGCCATCCGACAAAAATGTTCCCGAGATTAAAACGACGAAGATAACCCCAAATGCCCCATTTTGGCTCGCGGGCATCACACTTCCGCTGACGGCAGGACTTATCCTGTATGCAGCCTTTCGTCCTGACAGCATAGTCTGTCATATCATTAGTCCGATTATCCCCTCTTTTCTCACAAGCCATACATCGGCCGGCGCCGCGCTCTCTTTTGTACGCTATTACGCCGGTGATGTACTGTGGGCATATTCGCTAACATTTACGGTTTCTCTCATCGTCGGTCAGTCATGCTGCGAACTGTGGCTCTCCGCCGGGCTAAGCATTTTGCTTGAAACCGCATTTGAGTTTCTTCAAAAACAGCGTGTTGTTGCAGGCACTTTTGACCCACGGGACATCTGTTGGGAAGCAGCAGCGACTGTTGCGGCAATCATAATCATTTTTATTCATCACAGGAGGAAGTCACATTGAAAAACACATTCGTCAAAGTATTCTGCGTCATTCTCGCCGCCGCACTGTATATTCTGCTTGCAGTCGGAAGCGGCTCCGCGCCCGCTAACGAAAACCCCGATTATTCCGGCACATCTGCGGAAGGGCAGAACACGATCCCGCCGTCGGACGAAAAAGTCGAATATTCCGTTGGCACATCAAGTGCCTTTGCTTACATCAACAGCATCGGCACAAGTTATATCACCGTTGTTGTTCCTGTCACAAACACGGGCAACACTAATCTTTTTCTCTCCGCCAGCACAATGGACATTGAAGACGCAAACGGCTCTCTCGCCGCATCGTTAAGTCTGGTCGGTGTATATCCGCAGATCATTCAGCCCGGCGAAACCGCCTATTATTATGAAGATACACTCTACAACGGAACAGAGACGGCCAATTTGACGGTTGTTCCACACGTCAAAGCGGAAAAAGCGACCGTTGACTGCATCCGCTTTGCGCTTTCCGATCTGCAGGTTTCGGATAACAACTTCGGCGGCAGCAGTATTATCGGCCGAGTTGAAAACACCTCCAACGAAGAACAGAGCATGATCTATGTCATCGCAAATCTGTTCAATTCCGACGGCAAACTGCTTGAACAGGGTTTTACCATTCTTGACGGTTCCCTCACCCCCGGGGATAAGATCGGCTTCAAGATGTCCGTCGACTCACTTCCAACCGATATTGCCACATACGACGTTTTCGCTTTCCCCTATCAATTCCAGTGGTAATCTCTCTTGCCTTATCAAAACGGCTGTCTCCCTTTCGGAGGCGGCCTTTTTTGTGTAAGAAGCAGGGGGTTTTTGTAGGAAAGCCTGCGGGCTTCTCTACCAAATGCCCCCGAAAAGCCACCACTTCCGCTTGACATCCCCCCGAGCGCATGATATAATATAGTTTATTGAATACAAATATTAGCATTGAGGAGCGTATACCATCATGCAATGGACTTCAATCAATGACCTGCGCGAAAAATTTCTCTCGTATTTTGAATCCAAGGGACACCTCCGCCTGCCCTCCTACCCGCTGATCCCCCAGGGCGACAAGTCCCTTCTTCTCATCAACTCCGGCATGGCCCCGATGAAGAAATTCTTCACCGGCGAAGTCGAACCGCCGCGTCACCGGGTCTGCACCTGTCAGAAGTGCATCCGCACGCCCGACCTCGAGCGCGTCGGCCACACCGCCCGTCACGGCACCTTCTTCGAAATGCTCGGCAACTTCTCCTTCGGCGATTACTTCAAGAATGAGGCGATTCCGTGGGCGTGGGAATTTTTGACGAAGACCCTCGAGATCCCGGAAGAAAAGCTCTTCCCGTCCGTCTATGAAGAAGACGACGAAGCGTTCGAGCTCTGGAACAAGGTCATCGGCGTTCCCGCTGAACGGATCACCCGCCTCGGCAAGGAAGACAACTTCTGGGAACACGGCACCGGCCCCTGCGGCCCCTGCTCCGAGATCTACTTCGACCGCGGCGAAAAGTACGGCTGCGGCAGCCCCGACTGCAAGCCCGGCTGCGACTGCGACCGCTTCATGGAAATCTGGAACAACGTCTTCTCCCAGTTCAACAACATGGGCGACGGCACCTACACCGAGCTTGAACACAAGAACATCGACACCGGTATGGGTCTCGAACGTCTCGCGTGCGTCATGCAGGGCGTGGACAATATGTTCGAAGTGGACGGCGTCCGCCGCATCCTCGACAAGGTCGTCGAAATCTCCGGCAAGACCTACGGCGCCGACAAGGAAAACGATATCTCCATCCGCGTCATCACCGACCACGTCCGCGGCGCTACTTTCATGATCGCCGACGGCGTCATCCCGTCCAACGAAGGCCGCGGCTACGTCCTCCGCCGGATCCTGCGCCGCGCTGCCCGTCACGGCAAACTGCTCGGCATCAACCGGCCGTTCCTCACCGAAGTCTGCGCCGTCGCCATCGACCAGAACGGTCCCGCTTATCCCGAACTCATCGAAAAAGGCGACTATATCCAAAAAGTCATGTCCATGGAAGAGGATCGCTTCAACGCCACGATCGACGGCGGTCTCTCCATCCTCAACACCCTCATCGACGACGCGAAATCCGCCGGCAGCAAGACCATCTCCGGCGACGACACGTTCAAGCTCTACGACACGTTCGGCTTCCCGATCGACCTCACCCGCGAGATCGCCGAAGAAGCAGGCCTCACGCTCGATGAAGACCGCTTCGCCGAACTCATGAAGGAACAGCGCGACCGCGCCCGCCAGGCAAGAGCCAACATCTCAGGCTGGGCAGGCACCGACAAGACCGCACTCTCCACGCTCCCGAAGACCGAATTCACCGGCTACGATGAAAACGAATCCGAAGCGACCGTGCTCGCCATCCTGACGGCCGACGACGGCTCCGTTCCCGAAATTTCCGAAGGCGAATGCATGATCGTCCTCGACAAGACGCCCTTCTACGGTGAAGGCGGCGGCCAGGTCGGCGATCGCGGCACCATCGTCACGAAATCCGCCCTCATCGCCGTCAACGACACGAAAAAGACGGACGGCATCTTCCTCCATCACGGCACGGTGGAATCCGGCATCCTGAAGGTCGGCGACAAGGTCGTTGCCTCCATCGACGTCGCACGCCGTGACACGATCCGCCGCAATCACTCCGCCGCCCACCTGCTTCAGGCCGCGCTCCGCAAGGTCCTCGGCACGCACGTTGAGCAGGCAGGTTCCTACGTGGACGATGCGGAATGCCGCTTCGACTTCTCGCACTTCGCCGCCATGACCGCCGATGAACTCGCGCGCGTCGAAGAAATCGTCAACCAGTCGATCCTCTCGGCCGCTCCCGTCGAGACGGTCGTTACCGATATCGAAACCGCCAAGAAGAACGGTGCGATGGCGCTGTTCGGCGAAAAGTACGGCGACCGCGTCAGAATGGTGAAGATGGGCGACTGCTCCACCGAACTCTGCGGCGGTACGCACGTCTCGAACACCGCGAAGATCGGCCTCTTCAAGATCGTATCCGAATCCTCCGTCGCAGCCGGTGTCCGCCGTATCGTCGGTGTGACCGGTCTCGGCGTTCTGAATCTCCTCGCAGAGCGCGACGCTCTCATCGCGGAAACCGCCCGTTCCCTCAAGGCAGGCAACGCGGCTGATATGCCCGCACGCGCCGCTTCTCTTCAGGCGGATCTCTCCCACGCGAAAGCGGAGATCGACGGTCTCAACCGCCAGCTCGCCGCATCCCGTCTTGATTCTCTCCTCGCCTCCGCCGAAACGGTCGGCAGCGTTCGCCTGATCGCCTCCGATCTCGGTTCCGCCGGCATGGACGCCGCACGCGCGCTGTGCGACTCCATCAAGGACAAGTACGCCGACATGGTGGCCGTCTTCGCCGTACACGACAGCGAAAAGCTGAACTTCGTCGGTGCGGCCGGTGCTGACGCCGTCAAGGCCGGTGCACACGCGGGCAAACTGCTCGGCGCCGTATCCGCTATCACGGGCGGCAAGGGCGGCGGACGTCCCGACAGCGCGACCTCCGGCGGCAAGGATATTGCCAAAGTGGCAGAAGCGCTCGCAGAAGCCAAGACGATCCTCGGCGGTATGCTCAAATAAGCCGATACAACTGAAAAAAACGGGTTCCCGTCACGCGGCGGAAGCCCGTTTTCTATATTTTTGCAAAATCATGTCCGGCGGAACGCCTTCGTGAGAGCGCCTGCCATCAGCGGAACGCCGATCGAGGTCGAAATGGTCTCGGGAAGCATATAACTGACGTTATAGACGGCACCGAAGATCCATTTGGAGTAGCGGTTGACGATGTGCGTCGGATCGTCCGCGTACCATTCGAGATCGAGCGCGTACCAGATGACGACCGACGAGAGCATATGGCACGCGAAGCGGAGCACGCAGACCATCACCGTGCCGCAGAGGAGAGCGAGCGCCGCGCTGGCCTTATCGTTTTTGCAGAAACGCACGCCGCGGAAGACGCCGCCGAGTCCGAGCAGCGTGAACGGGAGGAGATAATCTAGCAGTCCGCAGAGGATCTGCCCGGCGGGAGACGTCACCCACGCGATATTCGAGAGGCCGAGGATGAGCTGGATGCACCCGTGCACGAAGCCCGCCGCCATGCCTGCCTTCGGTCCGCGGAACCAGGAAAGCAAAATGATCGGCGCCATCGAGAGGAGCGTGACGCTGCCGCCGAACGGAGCATGATAGACGGTAACGAAGCTGAGCACGGTGGACAGCGCGACGGCGAGCGCCGATTCGGTGAGGATGTGCAGTCTGTTTTTGGCTGCGGTGGTAGTTTCTTTCATGGGATCACTGCCTTTCGTTTTTTGGTTGAACAAACGGTCGGCAAACAAAAAAATCCGCGGGCAAACGCCGTGCGGACTTGGTTTCGGATGATATTCTCGTGCCGTCTGAGCAGCACAGACAAATTTTCCCTACGCCGGTATTATCCGTATCAGGTCAAAGGGTTTGGCAGCATTGCCGCCATCTCAGCCGTAGCACCCCTGCGTTTGTTCGGGTACAGTATAGCACAAAACCGGCGGGGTGTCAAGTCTGAAGCGCGCGGTTCATCAGGGGGAATTTGGTAGGAAAGTCTGCGGACTTTCCTGTTTTATTTCTTTGCCTTCCGCAGGCGGCGCACAAGAGGCCTTTCCGGCGAGGCCTCTTATGAATCACCCGCCTGTTCAGCTCCTTGAAAATCCCCTTTCCTGCCGGCTGCCGCCGGAAATGGGGACAAGAGGACAGCCCGCACACTTTGGCGGATGTGTTAGTTAGTAAAACGAGTGCAGAGCAAAGTTTTTCATTATGCTGCCGCGGGAAAATGCGTTCATGCGGTGCGCGGAAAACTAAAAACACCCGCATCGTTGATGCAAGTGTTCTTTATTGGTGATGAATTGTATGGATTTACTACCTATATCACCGCTTCGCTCTCCGGCGTGGGTTTTCAGGGTCTCGGCGGTCCCTGAAAACCGCTGAAACGCTCTTCTGAGGCTCTGAAACGCCTTTATTTCGGGAGTTGGACATTGTCTATCCTATCCCATCCATAAAAGTTTTCGCCAGGCCTTTTCCAAAAGGCCGCGTACTCCTTATTTCGCAAGCACCTTAAACAGTTCCTCCATCAGCGCGTCGCGGTTGATGTACGTCACGCGGCGATAGAGCGGGCGGCGCATATCCGGCGCATAACGATTGTCGTACGTCGGGATCGGCGTGTGGT
>JAZUKT010000205.1:0-5540 GCA_045643445.1 Eubacteriales bacterium | reverse complement strand
CGATCTTGATGTCCTCATCGGGCTTCAGGCCGGAGAGGCGGATCAGATTGCGGGCAAGCGTGTCGATCTTGACGGGGCTGCCCATTTCAAGGACGAAAATCTCACCGCCGCGCGCATACGTTCCCGCAAGAATAACGAGGCTCGCCGCCTCCGGGATCGTCATGAAATAGCGAATGATATCGGGATGCGTGACGGTAACGGGACCGCCCGCCTCGATCTGCTTTTTGAAAAGCGGGATGACGCTGCCGTTCGAGCCGAGGACGTTGCCGAACCGCACGGCGACAAATTCCGTTTTCGCACCGGCCAGCGACATGCCAACCCGCTCGATTTCATCCCGGATTTCATGGGTAAACAGAGCGGGAATTTCTTCCGGCTTTCCTTCGGCGATCTTCACGGCAAACGCCTGCACGACCATTTCGCAGAGACGCTTCGACGCGCCCATGATATTGGTCGGATTGACGGCCTTATCGGTCGAAATCAGCACGAACCGGCGGCATCCGTTCGCGGCCGCGGCATAGGCGGTCTTATAAGTGCCGATGACGTTATTCTTGATGGATTCGCACGGGCTGTCCTCCATCAGCGGTACGTGCTTATGCGCCGCCGCATGGTAGACAACGTCCGGCTTATAGGTCTCAAACACGCCGAAAATGCGCCGGCTGTCGCGCACGGAACCGATCAGCGTAACAAGATCAAGTTCCGGGTACTTATCACGCAGTTCAAGCTGGATCGCATAGGCGTTGTTTTCATAGACGTCGAAAATGATGAGCCGCTTCGGCTGATGCGCGGCCACCTGACGGCACAGTTCACTGCCGATGGATCCGCCGCCGCCCGTAACAAGCACGACTTTATCGCGGAGATAATCGAATCCCTCCGTCAGATCCGCACGGATCGGCGCACGACCGAGCAGATCCTCGATCGCAACGTTCTTCATGCTGCTGACAGTTACGTTTCCGTTGAGAATGTCATATACGGCGGGAAGCTGTTTCAGCTCGCAGCCCGTTTCGTTGCAGATCGAGAGAATATCCCGTTTTTCCGCCGCGGATGCGCTCGGAATGGCAAGATAAATCTTATCGATCTTGTACTTCTCGACAGCGGAAAAAATATCATCTCTTCCGCCGATGATTTTTACGTTGTCAATGTACAGTCCCCATTTGCTTTTGTCATCGTCGATGATGCAGCACGGTCTGTCTTCCGTATTGTCCCGGCTTGCCTGGATATCGCGCAGGATCATCTGTCCGGCCGCACCGGCTCCGATGATCATGACGTTCTTCGCGGGACGATCATTGCGTTTGAATCGAAAAAGCAGACGACACAGTGATTGTCTGATCTTATTTGCCACAGTCACCGCCTCCGCCATTCCAATATCATCTCTATATTTCGCCAATAATTATATCATGCACTCTCTTCTCTGTCAAGTTAAACGAAAAAGCGGCACTCAACTGTTCAAGTCAAGCACCGCTTTGGTGGTTATTTCGTTATCTGAAAAGCCGGATTATTCCCTCTCGGCGGCGGCAGGCTGCGTATTGATGGCACGGATGACGGCCGGATCGAATTTCGGTTTGCGGTCGTAGGTATACAGGCCGTTGACCTCCTGCTCGATATTGGTGAGCTGCGTATAGCAGAACATACAGAGCCTCTCGTCATTCAGAAGCAGCGTGGTAAGCTGACGGTAGCGCTCGATGAATTCCTCCGGCGATTTCGGACGGGCGCCGTAGCCCCAGCCGTTATCGAGATCGTCGGGATTCCACCAGATCCCGCCGTATTCGCTGAGGAAGGCGTAATCCGGATGCTCGAATGCGTACTTATCGTTGGCTGCGGCCAGTTCATTGACGTCCTGCTTATAATCGTGTTCATCCCAGATGTCGGTAATGACGTGGATATAGCCGGACGTATCAATGACCGGGCGCGTCATATCAAACGCACGGGTGAGATCGTACAGCATCTTATGGAAGTGCGGATTCGGATTCTTTTTGGTTTCGTTCAGCGGGCACCATCCGACGATCGCCGGGTGACTGTAATCCCGCTGCAGCGCCTCGAGCCACTCGGGAAGGAATCCCTCGTAGGCGACCGGGCTGTACAGATCGAGGCCCCAGCTGGCGTGCTCGCCCCAGACGATATATCCGAGCTTATCGCAATAGTAGAGGAAGCGCGGCTCGAAAATCTTCTGATGCAGGCGCGCGCCGTTAAAGCCCATGTCCATCGAGCGGCGGATATCGTTGATCAGCTCGTCATCCGTCGGCGCGGTATAGATGCCGTCTGAATAGAAGCCCTGGTCGAGGATCAGCCGCTGGAACACGGACTTACCGTTCAGGTAGAAGCGGTGGTCGTGATAGGCCACTTCTCTCATGCCGAAATAACTCTCCACCCGGTCGTCGACGAGCGTCAGCGTGAGATCGTAGAGGTTCGGGTCTCCGATATTCCAGAGATGCAGTTCGTCCAGCTTGAGCATCATGCGGACAAACTTGCCCGAAACCCGCGCCTCGCATTTACCGACGGAGTGCCCGCCGAAGAAGGCTTCCGCCGTGACCGGGCATCCGTGTGCGTCGGCGCATTCCGCTTCGATGATCAGCGTGGACGATGAAATATCGGGCGTATATTTATAGGTCTTGATGTATGCGGTGGGAACATGTTCGAGCCACACGGTCTGCCAGATGCCCGTCGTGCGGGTGTAATCGCAGTCGTGGGAATAATAGAGGCGGCTCTGCTTGCCGACCGGCTGCGTATTGCTGCGCATATCATCCTCGGCACAGATCACGACGGTATTTTCGCCGTTATGAAGCGCGGACGTGACGTCGAACGAGAAGGAAACGTATCCGCCGATATGCGTGCCGATCTCCGTACCGTTGACCCACACGGTCGAACGATAATCCGACGCCCCGATGTGCAGAATCGTTCTGCCGCAGTCGGCAGCCCAGGGTAATTCGACGGTCCGCTTATACCAGACGGCGCTCATGAAGTCCTTATTGCCGATGCCGGACAGCGCGCTTTCGGGACAGAACGGCACCGTGATCCGGGCGTTGAACGGATACGAATCGAACATCCGGCGCTCTCTGCCGCTTTTGCCGTTGTCGATCTCAAAGTCCCACGTTCCGTTCAGATTCAGCCACTCTTTACGGACAAACTGGGGACGCGGGTATTCGGGACGCGGAATTCCGTTATTGGTTGCCATCATGATGACTCCTCTCGATGATAGGATTTCAGTTCAGTTTGAGTTCCGTGATCGGCTCTTTGCAGTAGCCGTCGCACAGCCAGACAACAGCGTTCGAATCTACGGGTTTGCGGTACAGCGCGTACAGCGTGACCGATTTGCCGCGCACCTCCGGCGTGACATTCAGATAATACGTATAGCCCGTCGCCGTTTTGCGGACGATATATTCCCACACGTTGACCGGGTAGGACGGCGCTCTGTCCGTGAAGCCCACCGGCTTTCCGTCACATTCGGCGGCGCAGTAGACGTTCTCGATCTCGTGCTTTCCTTCGATAGCCATGGCGAGATAACTGCCGTCGGGCGCGTCAGCCGGGATCGTGACCGTGGCGGCGCAGGCCATGCGGAAATCAGTCCGCGGCGAGAGCATATTATTGACGTGCGGATGCGTGGGTTTCAGTTCTGTGCCGTTTTCGTCGAAGAGACGGACGGAATAAATGCGGTGCATCGGTTCGGGCAGACGCAGATAACGCACGTCCGCATCGACCGTATAGACGGCCTTCAGTCGCTTGCCGTGCAGAGTGAAGATCGTATTGACGTGGCGCTTCGAGACGGGCGTTTCCGCTTCACCGATCGCTTCCACATACTGCAAGGTGACAGGCGTCCAGTTCAGAAGATCCGTCGAGCAGGTACCCGCGCACGAAATCTGCTGCATCGGGACTTCCTGCGCCGCCTCGTCCGGGGAGAAGCACTCAATCTCAAGCGTTTTGGCGTGTGCCGTTCTGCCGAAATCCACGCGCAGGCATCCGCCGTCCACTCTCGTATTATACATCCGGCTCTCAGCGTCGTAGTAAGTATCGGGATTGCCGTCGAACAACAGGGTTTCTTCCGTTCCGCGTACACGGTAGACTTCCTGTCCGAAGAAGGCGTCGCGCGCTGCCTGCACGGCCGGGAATTTCGTTTCCCCTGCCCGTTTCAGCGACTGCAATTCGAGGTTATCGGCGTCGGCGCGGAACATGGTGGCTTCATAAAGCTGTTCGGCGTTATCGGGTACCTCGATCGGTTCCGTTTTCCCGAGCAGGATCGGCGCTTTGACCGTATGATCCGCGACGGAAACGGCGGCCTCGGCCATCTTCGTGCCGATCGAGGTTACAACTCCGTCGGACGCATAGATACGCGCGGATTCCGGCACGGCGTCCGGTCCGAAGACGGTTTCATACCGTGCGCCGATCAGGGCGTAATCCGTCGAGAGGAAGGTTTCCTCTTCCTGCGCAAGGACAAGGGCGGCGCGGAACGGCTCGATTTCGATCTCAAACGGATCGCCGTAGCCGACCGTACCGCGGTAGGACTCATACGGGTGCATCGTCTTGATGACGAACCGCTTCCCCGCTTCCGTCAGCCCGATCGCGTTATCCGCCGTGAGCGTGACAGACTTCTTTTCCCACGAGACGTTATTGAGAACGAGCAGTCTCGTCTTTCCGTCGCCGCGCGAGACAGCTCCCACGCCGCAGGATTCGGGCAGCTGCATCCCGTTCACGAGGATATCGTTATATTTTCTGTGCCAGACATAGATTTTGGCGAGCCGCGCCTGTTCGTCATCGCGCAGCAGCCACGGATTGGCGTAGATCTCCGGCGCGAGGATGAGCGAACGGGAGAACGCCTGCATGACGAGGTCGTCGTCGAAATAATCCATGAAGGAGGAAAGGCAGACGCCGTGATCCTCCGTCAGGCGCATCATATTATCCGGCAGACCGCGGATAAGCGTGCAGGCACGGTGATGCGATGCGGTAAAGCGGTTATAGATATGGATGTCGATATAGGTCTCATCGCCGTTCCAGAGACTGGAGGTAGCGCAGATATCCGCCTCGCCGAGGTTCTGACGGTGATTCATGACGAGCAGATCCGGCACGTATGTCCGGCACTTGTCAACCATCGCCTTGAAGACCGGGCGTTTTTCTTCCCGCAGCCAGTCGCAGGCCGTATCGACTTTGAACTCCGCAAAATTATGATCACGGCAGAGGCTGACCATCGTCTCGATGCGTTCCTTCTCTTCTTCGTCGGTATCACCGAATCCGTCGGCGCCTCCCCACATCCCGAGCCGGCAGCCGAATTCAGCGGCCTTTTTCGAGATATTGCCGTAGCCTGTCGGATACTGCTTTTTCAATTTTTCGGACGTGCGGGGATTCTCATACGTGGCCGAAGCGCCGTCGAGGTTGCCGGCATCCAGCACGTAAATATCGAGTTTCATCCCATAGCGGTCGTGAAGCCATTTGAAATAATTCAGATTGATGAGCGTCTGCTCTTCCGTAGCGCCTTCGTTCGTATTGCTGATCCACGAAAAATAGTGCGCGTACGAAGGGGTCTTCTCGTCGGCTCCCGAGGTCTTTTTGGTTCT
>JAZUKT010000204.1:0-2497 GCA_045643445.1 Eubacteriales bacterium | reverse complement strand
TCACATTCCTGGTGCTACTGGGACCGCGAGATCCAGAACGCCCTCGACTTCATGTTTGAAAAACGGGAGGAGCTTTGATATGGCACACGTACATATGAATTTTTCTTCCGCCGTACTCGGACGCGGCACCGCCTGCGAGGTGATCCTGCCGGAACGCACCGGACGCTGGCTCGACGTGACGAGCGGACAGGCGAAAAAGCCGTCCGTTCTCTGGCTTCTGCACGATCTCACCGATGACGAGTCGGCATGGGCCCGCTATTCCGCCGTCGAACGTTACGCGAACCGCCGCGGACTCGCCGTCGTGATGCCGTCTGCCGATCGCTCGTATTACGCGAACATGGAGCACGGCGGACGCTATTTCGACTTTATCGCAGACGAACTGCCCGCCATGATGCAGCGATATTTTGGCTTCTCCGCCGCACGGGAGGACAATTATATCGCAGGCGCCGGCATGGGCGGATACGGTGCGCTCAGAATCGGCCTCGCCAACCCGGATCGGTACGCCGCCGTCGGCTGTATCTCCGCCGGAAACACGGACGCGGACTTCACCGCCGCAGCAAAAGCCGTCGCCGCCGGAAACGGTCCTGCCCCGCGCATCTATCACACGATCGGGACGACCGACCGCTGGCTACCGGATGCGCACGAGACGCGCGATACGCTCCTGTCGCTCGACGGAAACCGCTTCGATTATCACTATGAGGAGCTGCCGGGTCGGCACGAATGGGCCTTCTTTGACGCCGCCGTCGCCCGCTTCATCACCTTCGCTCTGCCGGAATAAGCCGGGGATTTTCTCAATCACACACAAAACGGACAGCCTGCGTTTTTCGCATACTGCCCGTTTTTTCTGTATTATGTGCCGTTCACCAGCCGAAAATAAGTGTCCGCAATGGAATTCCACGTCGTCGAAGCCGTCACGCCGACCGGCTCGAGGCCGAACAGCCGCTGGTAGATGCGCACCGCGTTGGCCGTCGCCTGCCCGTAAATGCCGTCCGGCGAGAGGAGCGGGATCTCGGGATATGCTTCGGCGATCCGATTCAGATACTGCTGCAGCGTCACGACATCCGCGCCGCGGCTGCCGATCCGCAGAGGCGAACCGGGATACGGAACGGCGCCCGTACCGAAATAATCCGCCGGAAGCGAATTGCGGAGCGTCGTATAGGTCTCGTAGAGCGAATTCCACGTTTCGGCATTCACGATACCCGTCGTCGGCAGGCCGTACGCCGTCTGATAATCCTCCACCGCGCCGCGCGTGACGGCTCCGAAGATCCCGTCGATCGCAACCGGCCGCACAGACGGATCGAACGCCGATATGAAAGCAAGCAAATATTGCAGTTCCCGGATGACGAGCCCGGTGTAGCCTTCTTCCAGTCGTTCGTTGAAGAGCAGCCTCACGTCCTCAATCGGTACGCCCTCGGAATTCACGTCCGTCAGCCGCTTGACTGCCCCGTAGATCCGCGCAATCGCGTACCAGGTGGCGCGTCCGACCACGCCGTCGACCGTCAGCCCGAACTGCCGCTGAAACGCACGCACGGCTTCTTCGGTATCGGCGAAATACAGCCCCTCCGGATCGTTGATCGCCGGAATGCCCGGATAATTCCGCCGGATCCGGTTGAGACGCGCCTGGATCAGATACACCTGATCGCTGACGCTGCCGAGCCGGAGCGGTTCTCCCGGGTAACTTTCCGTCAATCCCTCCACCGGGACGTTTTCGATGAATTCGATGTCATCCCCGTAAAACCGACGCAGGATCTCATCCGTCGAAAGTCCCTGATTGGCCAGTTCCACCGAGCCCCACTGGGTCAGGCCGCCGCACTGCACCTCGATCCCGTCGCAGTAGACGGCGAACAACGGCGACACCGTTCCTTCCCGCCGGATATACGTGTTGAATATTTCATCGACGATTTCGGAGATGTTCTCGAAAATGTCCCGTCCGTACACGAAGGTCTGATCAATGGACGGAGAGCTCGTGATGTCGAAGTCGTATCCCCGGCTCGGGTAGTATTCCGTATAGATCCGGTTGAGCGCAAAGCTGATCTGGGCAAGGATATTCGCCCGCAGCGCGCTCTCCGGCCACGTCGGGTAAATTTCGCTCGAAGCGACATTCTTGATGTAATCGGCAAACGGGATCGTCACGTTGCGGGCATTCGTTTCCGGCCGTCCGAGATGCACCGTGATCGTCTCCGGGATAACGGGCAGGATCACGTCACTGTTCATCGCTCGTCATCCTCCCCGTCGTCCGTCTGCCGCGTGATCATGCCGTTGTCCCGTCCGATGTCCTCGCGCCGCAGACCGCCCGGCTGCAGGTTCTCCGTGTCCGGCGTTTCGTAGATCATGACCGTCCCGCTTTCCTCCGCGCCGAGCGGGAACAGATCGATCGGCTGTACGGATACGATGCGGTCAAAGACGGGGATCCCGATCCCCTCGACCGGCCGATAACCCGGATACGTTACCGACACGTTATAGACCGCATACGGCCGCGCGGCACCGGGCTGCAGGC
>JAZUKT010000203.1:0-1827 GCA_045643445.1 Eubacteriales bacterium | reverse complement strand
CGGTGCGCCGAGCTGTTCGTCAAAGAGCATCTGACGGAAGTATTTCGCGGCTTCCAGGTTCATTTCAAGAATGCGTGAACGGGACACGCCCTTCTGCCCCATCGGATTATTATCAAAATCGGGCAGCGTGATTCCGGCGCGTTTGGCGAGCGTCTCGACAGCCGCGACATAATCAAGATTCTCCATCCGCATAACGAAGGAGATGACGTCGCCGCCTGCCCCACAGCCGAAGCAGTAGAAACTCTGCGTACCCGGATACACCGTGAAGGACGGCGTTTTTTCGCTGTGGAACGGACACAGTCCTTTCATATTCGTTCCGGCTCTTTTGAGCGCTACGTAGGAGGCAATCACGCTCTCCACGTCGCAGCGGTTGCGGATGTCGTCAATAATACCGGCAGGGATCATGGTGCACTCCTCCTTTTCGTTCGTTACTGTTATCTGCCCTCTTCGAGCGGTGTTTCCCACACGTGCGGGATAAAGAGATCGCGGTACAAGTCAATGGCATAGCGGTCGGTCATGCTCGAAATATAATCGCAGACGCAGCGCTTGACCGGCTCGGTCTTCAGGTTTTCGCGGTACAGTCCCGGCATCTTTTCGGGATTGCGGGTGAAATAATCAAACAGGCTTTCGAGCATCGTTTTCGCTTTGGCTTCTTCGCTCTTTGCCTTCGGATTGAAGTAGACGTTCTCGAAGAGGAAGTCGCGCAGCTTTTCCGTTGCTTCTCCGACCTCCGGCGTCATCATGATATCGTTTTTGTCCCGGCTGCCGTCGATGGTCGCCGTCACCATCGTATTGATCCGATGGCTGTGGGAATCGCCGAGCACGTCGCGCAGTTCTTTCGGAATGTCGTCCGGCCTGATGATACCGGCGCGGATGGAGTCGTCGATGTCGTGATTGATATAGGCGATACGGTCGGCGAGCTTGATGATCCGTCCTTCGAGCGTCGAGGCCTGATTTTCGCCGGAGTGATTGACGATGCCGTCGCGCACCTCCCAGGTGAGATTGAGGCCGCGGCCGTCGTTCTCGAGTTTTTCGACGACGCGCAGGCTCTGTTTATAATGCGTGAAATCCGGGGAGAAGCAGGCCTGCATGACCTTTTCTCCCGCGTGGCCGAACGGCGTATGACCGAGGTCGTGACCGAGCGCCGCCGCCTCGCACAGATCCTCATTCAGCATGAGAGCGCGGGCGATGATGCGGGCGATCTGCGTAACTTCCAGCGTATGCGTAAGACGTGTGCGGTAATGCTCGTCCGTCGGAAAAAGAAAAACCTGCGTTTTATGCATCAGCCGACGGAAGGATTTCGAATGAAGGATACGGTCACGGTCGCGCTGGAACTCCGTACGGTTGACGCATTCCGTGATCGGGAAATCACGTCCCCGCGTATTTTCGCACAGGAACGCATACGGAGACAGCGTCTGTCTCTCACGCTCGTAGAAAATCTCGCGGACCGTTCTTTCGCCGTCAGCCATCGTCGTCCTCCATTCTCACTTCTGCCGCGCATTACGCATTTCATGCAGATTTTGATTGTACAATTAAACTTGCATATATAATATACGCAAAAATGATGGAATTATCTTTTTTTCACCGCGGATTCGGTCGGATCAGAGCCGTGAAGCGCGCTCTTCCCGTCCGATCAGCTGTACGATCCCTTTTCCGGCGGTCAGTTCCGACACGAGCGTCTGCAGCTCTTCCTCCCGTTCGGCTTCGATCGCGGCGGTCACGCGCACGTTTTCGAGAAAGTCCGTCCGATCCGGGCTGACGCGGATTTTTTCAAGCGCCGGGGTCAGTCTCTGGTAATCGGAATAGGTCACGTCAAGCGTATAGACG
>JAZUKT010000202.1:0-24948 GCA_045643445.1 Eubacteriales bacterium | reverse complement strand
TACGAAGAAGCGGAGCACGCCGCGAAGTTTGCGGAAATGCTCGGCGAAGTGGTAACGCCCTCCACGAAGAAGAATCTTGAGATGCGCGTAGCAGCCGAAAACGGCGCGACGGCAGGCAAATTCGAGCTCGCAAAGATGGCGAAGGCCGCCAACCTCGACGCGATCCACGACACCGTTCACGAAATGGCGAAGGACGAAGCCCGTCACGGCAAGGCATTCCTGGGACTCCTGGAGCGCTACTTTCGCTGATGCAGAGGAATCTGCGCCCGTTCGGGTAAAAGCGGACGCGCCCGCTGCCGAGCCGGATCTCGACAAAACGGCGCTGTTCCGCATCGGATACGGTCTGTACGTCATCACCGCGCACGACGGCGAAAAGGACACCGGCTGCATCGTCAATTCCGTCGGTCAGGTGGCGGACAATCCGCTCTGCGTGTCGGTCTGCATCAACAAAGCCAACTACACGCACGACGTGGTCGCCCGATCCGGCATTCTGAACGTCAACTGTCTGAGCGTGGAAGCACCGTTTGCCGTTTTCAGGCAGTACGGCTTCCAAAGCGGACGGACTGCCGACAAATTCGCCGATATCGCCGCGACGGCGTCCCGCAGTGCCAACGGGCTGATCTGCCTGCCGCAGTATATCAACGCGTTCCTGTCGCTGAAAGTTGACAAAACGGTGGATCTCGGCAGTCATACGATGTTCCTGTGCCGTGTGACCGAGTCCCGCACCGTCAGCGGCACGGAAACCATGACCTACGCCTATTATCAGCAGAACGTCAAGCCGATGCCGGACGAAAAAAAGCCCGGCTGGGTCTGCAAGGTATGCGGCTACGTCCACGAAGGCGACGAGTTGCCCGAAGATTTCGTCTGCCCCGTCTGCAAGCACGGCGCCGACAGTTTCGAGCGGGTGTAATGCGCCGCGGATCCGCCGGTCTGCCCGAAAGATATTTCGTTTTACCGATTCAGAGAGAGTCCTCACGGGGCTCTCTTTTGATTTGTGACTTTATCGGAATAGGATTGACGGAAGGCCGGATCGGTGTTATAATCAGGAAAGAAAATCTTTGATCAGGCAGGCACAGTATGATAAACGAACTGATACAATTTGTGAAAGACAATCCACGGCTGATCCTCGGCAATGCGGTCGGGCTCATTTCCGCCGTGTTCTGCTTTCTGTCCTATCAGGCGAAAACACCGAAAAAACTGCTGATGCTGCAATGCTGCGCGACGGTTGCGACGATCATCTCGTATGCGATCCTCGGCGCGTGGTCGGGCATGGCGCTCAACGTCGTCTGCCTGCTCCGCAACTTCACCTATACCGAAAAAGCCAAGCGGGTGCCGCTGTTCGCTTCGAAGGCATGGGGATATATCATGGCGGCGATCCTCGGCTGCATCGGAGCGCTCTCCTGGCAGGGACCGATCTCGCTGTTTGTCATCATTCCGCTGATGATCAACACCGTCATTCTCTCCCTCGGCGACAATCGGAAACTGCGCATCAGTATCCTCTTCACGTCGACGCTGGTGATCGTGTATAATCTGTTCTTCCGCTCGTACTTCTCGGTTCTCATGGAGGCTACGGCGATCGTGTCGTCGGTCATCGGGCTGATCCGGTACCGGGGGCAGAAAGAAGAATGAAATATAACAAAAGAAAAAAGGGCAGACGCGCGTCTGTCCTCTTTTTATTCGATTCAGTCTTTGTGAACGCGACTCTATTATGGCTGCGTCTGTGTAAGCTACTATTTTGGATCAGTTGTTTTTATCATGGATGTCCTTGGCAATTTCGCTGGTTTTTTCAATTAGTTCACCAAAGCCGGTAATAAGGAGACCGGAAACCCACGATCCGATCGGCCCCGCAAATAAAAGAATGAACCCCCACAATCTGAGAGCGTGTTCTTCATCTCCGTGTGCGTCACTTGCCAGTCCAAATAAAATAAAGGCAATCACAACCGATGCAATTACGAGCCAACCAACAACCATTCCCAGTTTTTTGATTTTTTCGCCACTGTTCTCGAACATTTTTCTGTTCCTCCTTAAAAAATAAAATAAAAAGTGCGCCCCCAATAGGAGACGCACCGAAAAATGCTGACCCCTATTGTTGCCACACAATTCAACAAACAAGGAGATTTCTCCCGATTCATCAAGACGGAGTCTGCATTTTTACCATACTCATTCTTGATGAAAACAGGAAAAAATATCCCTATTTATAAACAAAAATAGAGAGAAATATCCCATTCATTTGTTGATTCAATTGTGTGGCAACATCAGTATATCACATTTTTCTGCGTTTTACAAGTATTTTTTCAAAACGCCTCATCAAAAAAGGGCAGACGCGCGTCTGTCCTCTTTTTATTCGATTCAGTCTTTGTGCCGGATATCGTCGAGCTGCTGAATGATCTCCGCCATGCCGAGCATGAAGAGACCGCTCACCAGTCCGCCCGCGCCCCACGGAAACCGCGCCGCAAGCACCGCGATCACCCCGGCTGCGATCACGAGCCATCCGAATACGAGAAACACCGTGGACATCGTATTCCGCTTTCTCGCGCTCTCGCCCGCCGATTCGTTATAGTGCGCCAGGATCTCCCGGTACTCTTCCTCCGTCACCTCGAGCGGCACGTCCCGGTAGAACTTTCCCACCGTCGCGTCGTATTCCTCAAAGCTCGGCAAATTGTTCGCGTCCGTGTATTCCCGCTCGAACAGGCCGGCGTCCAGAAGAATTTTCTTCTTCTCCTCTTCCGCTTTCGCCGCCGCTTCCCGTTCCTTCGCTTCCAGATACTGCGCCACTTTCGGATTCATATCCAGCCCTCCGTGTTTTATATTTGTCCTACAATCCTATCATAGCACAGTTTTCCGTATTTTTCAACCCTCTCTTCCGCAAAATGTCACACGAGCATCGGCGCGGAGAAAAGCGCTTCCCGCCACGCTGCGTACCGCCGGAACGTCCGGTCGCTGTCTGAGCCGCCCTCCGTCCTGCATCCGCAGCAGAACGCCGGGATTCCCGCCATTCCGCACGCCGCCGTGAGCGCCCACGCCCGTCCGTCCTTCGGCTCATTGCGGCAGAGCGGACTCCCCGCCATATCGGCAAGCATCCGTCCGACCGTACCGTTCCGCGGCGGGTAATCTGCGCCGGTCTGACAGCGGATCGCGTCCTCATCCGCATCGAACGCCAGAACGAGCGAGCAGGACGCCGGATTTTCGCAGAACGCCGCGCCGCCCGCCATCGGGATCACGCCGATCGCACGGTTTTCGCAGAGAGCACGCATCTGCATCCCGTAGAGGCGTTTGCCGCTCTCGACCAGCGCGACGTAATCCGCCGTGAACCGCAGCAGCATCAGGGTCGATGCCATATCTCCCGCCTCCAGTCCGCCGACGTACAGCACCCGCCTTCCGTCCGAGGACGATCCGAGCGTCACCATCGGCACGCCGCCGCATTCCTCCAGCCGGATCAGCGGATGCGCCGCCGCCATCGCCCGCAGCGAACCGATCACCGCCTCCCGTCTGTCCGTTTTTCCGTATTCCGCCCGCGCCGGCGCCGCATAATCCTGCATCCCGTTTCCCTCCGTTTTTTCGGTTGATGATTTGCCGAATCCTATGCGCCGCCCGCCTATCTGATGCGGGAAATCTCCCGTCCGTCCGCGGGAATTTTCCCCATTCGCCAAAAAAACCGGGTTTTCGGGCAGTTTGTCGCCGCCTGCTCTTGCAATTTCGGCGGGAATGTGATATTATATATTGTTGAAACCAAACGTGTCGAACACGAAAAGGATTTGTTGCTATGATGAAAAAAATCATTTCCCTTCTTCTTGCCGCCCTCATGCTGACGCTCGCGCTCGCATCCTGCGGTCAGAAAAAAACCGACCCGCTCACTTATCGCTATCAGTACGACCTCAGCGAATACATCGACCTCGCTCCCTACAAGGGCGTTGCGGCCGAGGGCTATGAGCAGAACATCACCGATGATATCATCGAGCAGCAGATCAACTCGACGCTCCTGTACTACGGCCGTGCCGTTCCCGTAACGGATCGCGGCGCCGAGACGGGCGACACCCTCAACGTGGATTACACGCTCCTCGTGGACGGAAAGCGGTACGACACCGGCGCCTCCACCAGAGGTTACGAATTCCTGCTCGGTTCCGAATCGTTCCCGCCGGACATTGAACACGCCCTGATCGGTGCGAAGGCCGGCGACACGATCACCGCCGACACCGTTCTCGAGAATCTCGAAAACGAGGATTTCGCAGGCAAAAAGCTCACCTTCAACGTCACGGTCAATTCGATCAGCGAAAAGGAACTGCCGGAATACAGCGAAGATTTCGTCCGCGCGTACCTCGGCTTTGAATCGAAGGCTGACTTTGAAGAAAAGATCCGCGAGAGCCTCGAGGAACACTATCAGGAAATCTACGAGCAGATGATCAACGAGCAGGTCTGGGAAAAAGTCGTAAACGGCACCACCGTCAAGGCTTATCCCGAAAAAGAAGTGAAGGAACTCTACGACGAAGTCGTTTCCGCCAATCAGGCGCTCGCCATGGCGCAGGGCGCTGATTTCGGTAACTACCTCATGGATCGGTACGAAATGACCGAGGACGAATTCTACACGGACACGCAGGAACGCGCCGAAGCGCACGCGCTTGAAGAAATGGTCGTCTACGCCATCGCACGCGCCGAGAACATCACGATCTCCGACGAAGAGTACGCCGAACGCGCCGCGCAGTACGCCGTTGATTCCGGCTACGCGAGCGTTGAAGAAATGGAAGCGGATTTCGACCGCGCCACCATCTGCCAGTACATTCTGACCGACAAGGTACACGAAGCCGTCGTTTCCTACGCGGACGTTACGTTCCTCGATCCGATGACGTTCGTCCAGCCGGGCGAAACCGAAGCCGCTGACTGAATCTGAATCAAACAAAAGCTGCCGCACTTACAAGCCGTAAATGCAGCAGCTTTTTTCTTTTGTTTTTTGGGATCAAATCAGCCGAACAGCCGTGCGTAAATATCGGACATCTCGCCGCGGGAAATGACGTAGGGCGCATTCGCGTAATTCCCGGCGGAGGCAACGCGGTCGATCAGCTCTTCGCGCTCCGCGGCCTCGGTATGGAGCGAAACGCCGCTCTTCTCGGGGATTTTCTCCGCCATCTCGTCGGGCGTGGTACCAAGCGCCGCCGCCAGCCGGTTGAGCCGCGCTTCTCCCTCTTTCGTCATGCGGTTGTAGTGGATGTACGCGCCTTCAAAGATCGCGCAGGCCTTCCCGTGCGGAATACCGCGGGTCAGCGTCAGACTGTATCCGAGCGGATGCGGGAAGCCGGTTCCCGTATAGTCGATCGCAATTCCGGCAGCCGTTGCCGCCATCGCAAGCCGTTCCCGCTGCTTCTCCGACCACGTGCCGCTCTCTCCGGCATCCGCGCCGCGGAACAGAACGTCCCAGATCTCGCCTGCCGCGTAGAGCGCCGCTTCTTCCGATACCGGCGTGCTGTGCGGCGACAGGAAGGATTCGATCGCGTGTGCCAGCGCATCGAGCGCCGTCGAGACCGTGCAGTCGTCGTTCATCGTCGCCGTATAGCGCGGGCAGACGAACGCATAGCGCGCATAGGCGGATTTGTGCTTGAACGTCTTTTTCCGCCGTCCGCCGTCGATCGTCAGAACGGAATAGCGGCACGCCTCACTGCCCGTTCCCGCCGTCGTCGGAATGGCCACGATCGGCAGGCAGTCGTTCGTGCGCTTCGTGTCGTCGAACAGATCCATTTCCCCGCACTGCGGATTCGCGGCGTATCCGGCAATCGCTTTTCCTGCGTCCAGCGCAGAACCGCCGCCGATCGCCACGATGAAATCGCATCCTTCATCCCGCGCCAGTTTTCCGCCTTCGAGGCAGAGCGGCGCCGGCGGATTTTCCGGGATCACCGCGTACCGTACCCACGTGCAGCCGACCGATTCGAGCGCCGCCGTCACGTCCGCAGCAGCCCCGCACGCATCCGCGCCGTGCCGTCCGCTGACGATGAGCGCACGATGCCCGCATTCGGCAAACAGCGCGGCGTTATCCCGCACGCAATCGTTTCCCGTCAGAATTTTTACCGGTTTATGAGAAGAAAAGTCCATTTTTAAGTCCTCGCGTTTTATCAATTCAGCTGTATTGTAACATAGGCAGGCGCGTGCCGCAATGGTTTAATTGTAGATTTTTTCCGGCGCGAATGGAAGATAGTTGGAAAAACTGCCGAAAACCGCACCGCGGGGATTGAACAGAGGCCGTGCGTATGGTATAATAAAGATACTGTATCGCGCACATTATCGGGAAAGGGGGGCGAGATCATGCCGAAGCTGGCCGTGCTCGCGGACATTCACGCGAACTACGCGGCATTTGAGGCCGTACTCTCCGCCGTGCGGAAAGAATCCGTCGACGGTGTGATCCTGCTCGGCGATTATCTGACGGACTGCCCCTATCCCGAACGGACGCTCTCGCTGATCCGCACCGTCATGACGGAATGGCCGACGTGGATCGTGCGCGGGAACCGGGAGGATTATCTGCTCGATCACCGCCGCCGCGGATGCCCCGACGAATGGCGCAAGGGCAGCGGAACGGGTTCCCTGCTCTACACCTACGAACGGCTCACGGACGCGGACCTCGATTTTCTCGCCGCGCTGCCGACAAGCGTCGAGATCCGTTTGCCGGACTGCCCGACGATCACGGCCTGTCACGCCTCGCCGTTCGTCACCAAGGAATGGATCGTCGAGGATCCCGAACGGATGCGCGCCGCGCTGAGTTCCGTGGACGGTTCCCTGCTCCTCTGCGGGCACACGCACATCCCCGGCTCGTTCAGCTTCCCGGAAGGGCGGCTGATCGTCTGCCCGAGCTGCGGACTGCCGCAGGGTCCTGCCGTCAATTACATGATGCTCACGATGAAAAACGGCCGCTGGGTCGAGCGGATGTGCCGCGCCGATTACGACGTGGAAGCGTTCATCCGCGCCTATGAGGAGTCGCCGATGCCGGAATACGCCCCGATCTGGACGATCTCCGTGATCCGGATGCTCCGCGAACGCACGCCGTGGACTGCACGCTGCGTCAATCTGGCGTACCGGCTCGCCCGGCGCGATCATTACGAAAAACCGATGGAGTCCTACTGGACGGAAGCCGCGCGCAGACTCCGGATCATCGAATAACGGATCAACAACACAAAACTGCCGACCTTTTTGAGATCGGCAGCTTTTTTATTGGGTTTTGGCAGATTATTTGATGGGAACGATCGGGCCGGTACCGGAACCGGTGCTGTTCGGATCGAATGCAAAGATCTGCAGCATCGGATATTCTTCGCCGTCGCCGTCGGTCAGCTGGAGATAAATCTTCAGTTCGCCCTGGCCGCTGACAAAGGCGCCCATCGGGACGGTGATCGTGATAGAAGTCGACGAATCCTTGGCAACCTTTGTGCCGAGATCGAGCGGCATGGTTCTGTTTCCGAGGAGGATATACGGCGTGATCGTGCCGGCCACGCTCGCTTTGCCTCTCCATACCAGGATCGCTTCTTCATCGGAAATGTCAGAGGTATAAATGCCTCCCGTCAGGCCGCTGTTGTTTTCGACTACTTCGAATTTGTGCGTAACGGGCTTCAGATATTCGCCTTCCGTCTTCATGCAGATGACGAGATACTTGTAATCGTCGCCGTTGATACGGATGGCATCGTTGACTTCCACGTCGTCACGGCTGCCGCTTGCTTCGGCGGCAATATAAGCGCCTCTGAAGTTGCCGGCCGCTACTTCAACGAGATCATCGTCGTCGGTCAGAAGCCAGTACATCGTACCGTTGCAGGCGGCCGTTGCCGTTACGTAACTCGAACTCGGAATGATGCTGAGGCCGGTGCTGCTGGACGAACCGCCGCCGTTCAGTTTCAGAGCGATCGGCGTGGAGAACGCGTTGAGCTTATCGGCGTCCGCGTCTTCCTGCGTTCTGAAGGCGACGATCACGTACGTGTAGCCCGCGTCGATGGCATCATCATCCACGGGGAACGTCTTGGCAACGCCGCTCTTGATGTCCGGAATCACTGCGTGGTACTTGGAGGACTGCCAGTACAGGTAATACGAGTTGTTCGTCACCTGTTCGAGACCCTTTGCGTAGTAGGCGTAGAGCTCGCCGTCCACGGTGGTCTTGAAGCTGATCATGCCGTCCTTGCAGGCAGGAGCCACGGAGAATACGCCGCTGTACGTGGGCTGCAGGCCGACGGTAACAGGCGTGTATTCAACGCCGCTGTCGCTGACGAACATGAGGATCATGTAGGGATAATCTTCGATCAGATCTACGTTGAGCGCGATATCCTTGGTCTTCATGTATTTGCTGACCTCGAATCTGCCGGACAGAGAGTTCGACATACCGTCGTAGATCCGGTTGAATTCGGCGGAAGTCGGAGCGGCCGGCTTCTTCGCGTAGTAGTAATATACCTTACCGTTATCGTTCACGTAAATACGGACGTGATCGTCATTCGTGAGTTCCGGCAGAGAGGAGAAGCCGATGCTGATGTCGATCTCGAGCATGACGGGCTGCAGCCATTCGCCGCCATCCGTCTTGATCGCAAGAACGATGTATTTGTAATCTCTCGAGTTGGCTGCCGTGTAGGAAATGGAGTCGTCCAGCTTTCTGTCAACGGAAGTCTTGCTCTTATCGGAAGCTGCCGAATAAGCCGTGTAGAACTGTGCAGCGGACGGGAGCGTCTTCGATTCAGTGAAGTAGTAGTACAGCATGCCGTCCACGTTCGTCGTGAAGTCTACGGTGCCGGGCGTCGTGATAACGGGATCCTTCAGGAAGCCGTCATCGCCGGTCGCAACGACAACGGGTTCATAATAGAGTCCGTCTTCGTCGATCAGCATGAAGATGACGTTCGGGTAATTGGAGAGATATCTCTCTTCGATCGGGAAGGTAACGGACTTGCCGTCCTTAACGGATGCGGAATACTTGAAGGCGCTTTCCTTTCCGTCGTACGTTTCGAGGAATTTCATCTGCGTGACTTCGGCGGCATCTTCTGCGTAGTACGCGAGAACGGTACCGTCTTCGTCAGCCGTGAACTTGATGGCATCGGCAGAATCGAGATACGGTTCGGTCTCGAAGCCGGTTCCTTCCGCTGCTTCCGCGTCGATGACGATCGGATCGTAAACGGTCGTATCGTCACGCAGCTGCAGTACGATGTAACGGTAGCCGGCGAGCGAGCTGATCTTGAAGGTGGAGAACGTTTCGTACTTGTCCTTCGTTACGTTCTCGTAATCCGCAACGGCTGCGTTTTCGAGGCTGTTCGAATCAAATTCGTCAGCGGGAACGGCCTTCGCGGACTTCGAGTAGTAGTAGTAGAGACGACCCGTCGCGTTCGCCTTGACGTTGAGGTACTGCATAGCGCCGTCGCTCGTCACGAAGGGAGCCATGGCAAACGGTTCCTTGGCCGTGCTCTTGCCGGTGTAGGTCTTGCCGGCGAAGGTTGCCTTGTAGCCGGAAGCGATTTCATATTCGTCGGGCAGGATCGAGGATTCCACGCCGGACGCGTAGATCTTCGCGTTTCTGATCTTGCCGGCGCCGGTGATCTTCAGATTCTTGCTGGCCGTAGCAACGTACAGCTCGCCGATCTCGGTGCCTTCGAATACGGAGAGCGCGCTGCCGTACGAAAGGGTGACGGAATCAACCTTCGTACCGTTGGCGAGCGTCAGCTTGGCGCCGTTTTCCACAACGATGTTCTTGGCGGAGCACTTGTCGAGCGCCACTTCGGAACCGCCGCGGATCGTCAGCGTCGTCGGGATGGAAACGTTCGTGAGCGTGACGAGATCCTCGCCGACGCCTTCGGTCACGATGTTCCGGCCGTTCATGGTGACGTTCTTCACCGTGACGCCGCGGGTGATGACGTTGTTGCCGTCGGGATTGGCGCCCTTGTCACGGGACGTCGCGTTCTTGTTGAAAATACAGCCGGCCGCGCGGTAGAGAATGGTCAGCGCTTCCGCACGGGTGAGCGTGTTGTACGGCTTGAACATATAGGAACCGTCGTTCTGCTCATAGCCGTTGATGAGGTCGGCCTTCGCAGCCGTGAGAACGTAGTCTCTGAAGTCCTTCGAAATGGTGGTATAGTCGGTAAACTGAGACGTGGACGCTTTGTCCTTCGTCGACAGGCCGAGGTAGCGGACGAGCAGCGAAGTTGCTTCCTGACGGGTCAGCTTGCCGTTCGGATCGGCGGAAGTGCCGTAATCGAGCGCGTAGCCCTGAGCAGCCGCCTTCGCAAAGTAGGGATAGAACCAGTCGTTCTCGGACACGTCAGAATAGCTGACTTTCTTCGTGTCGAGCAGGCCGAACGTTTCGTCGAGCATCTTGATGAACTCGGCGCGGGTGACTTCCCCGTCCGGCTTGAACTTATAGGTGCCGTCGTTCTGCTTATAGCCGTTCAGAACGTCCTTTTCGACCAGATAGGGAATGTATCCTCTGGTCCAGCCCCAGTGACCGGCTACGTCCGTGAAGGTCACGTCGGCAGCCAGGATGGCGGACGTCATGCCGAACACCATCAGCATGGCGAGCAGAACGGACAGCATACGTTTCATTTTTTTCATAAGTATCCTCCGTGTTTCATGTTGCGGTTTCCCGCGTGGTTAGAACTATACAATTTTATTATAGCACAGCCGCGAAAATTATCAAGAGCAAATTTGCCGTTTCGGCACGATTTTTCCGCGCTGACAGAAATAAGACGAACGATTTTCCCGGAAAGTTCCGCCATTTTCGGATAAAAGCGGTGTTTTTCGGGCAAATCGTTCGTCGGATCACGTTTTCGTACTTATTTCTGCTCTTCGGAGAGACGGCGGACGATGGCGTTCAGCTCGTCGTATTTTTCCTCGATCTCACGGATGAGCTTGAACTGCGTCCGGGTGCGGACAAGGTTGTGTTCGGGATAGGCGGTCTTGAAGTAGGTGTCGCCGTTCAGGTAGTCCGCCAGGAAGCGGGTCCCGCATTCGAGCGTCATCTGACGGATGGAGAACGTCAAGAGCGCCCGCTCCTTTTCCGTCATGCCCGGCAGCGCCTCCATGAAGCCGCGCGTGAACGCCTCGAAATTCTCCGTGACGAAGTGGATCTTGTCGAGGTCCTTTTCGTCTTCCGCGCCGGAGGAACCGGCAAACCGCAGCGCGTCGCCGTAATCGTACAGGAGCGAGCCCGGCATGACCGTATCAAGGTCGATCACGCAGACGCCTTCTCCCGTAACTTCGTCAAGCAGGACGTTGTTGAGTTTCGTATCGTTGTGCGTTACACGAAGCGGGATCGAGCCGTCGGCAAGCGCGTCCACGATGACGTTCGCGTCCTTTTCACGCTCGAGCGCAAAGGCGATCTCCTCCGCCGCCTGATCGGCTCGGCCGGATTTGTTCAGCCGGATCGCTTCGTGCAGCTGTTCGAACCGTTTGCCCGTATGGTGGAAATCGACGATCGTTTCGTGCAGCGTGTCAGCCGGATAATCCGCGAGCATTTCCTGGAAGCGTCCGAACGCGCGTGCGGCGTGGTACAGCTGCATCGGGTTCTCGACGACGTCGTAGGATTTGGCGTGCTCGATAAAATAGTAGACGCGGTAATATTCGCCGTCCGTATGGTGATAGAAGGATGCGCCGTCCACGGTCGGGACCAGCGTGAGCGTTTCCCGGTCGGGATCACCGCCTGCCGCTTCGATCTTCTTCCGCAGGAACGCCGTCACACGTTCGATGTTTTCCATGACGGCCGGCGGATTCGTGAACACCTTGCTGTTGATCCGCTGAAGGATGTACCCGGGTCTTGAATGGATCAGGTATGTATCATTGATATGGCCGTTTCCGTAGGCGGAAAGGTCTACGTTCAGTGCAAAATGCGTGAGGATTTCATTGAGTTCTGTCTGCATGATAGCCTCCTCTGTGGATATTCGTAAGATAGTATAGCACATTTTTCCGGAAAAGGCAAGTCTTTATCGAAAACTGTGTGCGCGTCTTCCGACCGGCTCCGTCTCCCGCGAAAATCGCTCTTGACAAAAGCCATCCGGGATGATAAACTGTAAGTTGCCATATTATTCTATAGAAAGGACTGCCATGATCATCGTCAATTATGCGGGGCACAGCGGGTTCACCGTCGAATCGGAAACCCATATGTTCATCTTCGACTATTCCGAAGGCAAACTGCCGCGCCTGCCGATGAAGAAGAAGCTCTACGTCTTCATCAGCCACGGCCACTGCGATCACTTCAACCCCGATATTTTCAGATTATGCCGGGAACACCCGAACGTGCGCTACGTCATCTCGAGCGACATCTCCCCGCGCGAAGTGCATCACTACGGCGTATCGGAATACATCATGGCAGAACCGGGCGCGGACATGAAGCTGGAAAGCAGATTCCGGCTGAAGGTGCTCCCGTCCACCGATATCGGCGTAGCGTATCTGGCCTGCTGCAACGGGCGGAACATCTTCCACGCGGGTGACCTCAATCTCTGGCTCTGGTCGAAAATGAGCGAGCGCGAGGTCTACGATATGACGATGGACTTCCGCGACTTCACGCAGGGTCTGCGCAATTTCGTCATCGACACGGCGTTTCTGCCGCTCGACAGCCGTCAGGGTATTTATTCCTTCCTCGGCTACGACTATTATATGCGCCATTTCCGCATCCGCCGGGCGATCCCCATGCACTTCTCCGGCTCGCCGAAAATCAGCGAAGACCTCCTCTACGATCCGATCTCCCGCGACTACCGCAACCGGATCCTGCGGATGGATCCGGGCACGCACACGACGCTCGACTGATCCACGCACACCCCCCTGCCTGCCGAAAGCGGGCTTTTTGCCGTTTTTAATCTATATTCATCCTGATGGAGTATGTATGTCTGATTTATTTGAACTGTTCAGAAAAATCGCCGCGAAGCCGGAATCCGCCGGGGCTCCGACCGCTATCGTCTGCGGGCTCGGCAATCCGGGTCCCGAATACGTTTTTACCCGGCACAATGCCGGTTTTCTCGCCATGGATTATTTCAGCCAGAAGCTCGGCGCGGAGCTGAAGACAGCCAAATTCAAGGCGCTCACCACGATCACGTCAGTCGGCGGCGAACGGGTGCTGCTCATGAAGCCGCAGACCTATATGAACAACTCCGGCGAAGCGGTGTCGGCTGCTGCGGCGTACTATAAGATCCCGCCTGAGAAGATCATCGTGATCTCCGACGACGTCTGCCAGGCGCCCGGCCGGATGCGCATCCGCAGAAGCGGTTCCGACGGCGGGCAGAAGGGACTGCGCAGCATCATCGAGCATCTCGGCACCGACGCATTCCCCCGCATCCGCATCGGAGTCGGCGAAAAACCGTCGCCCGATTACGAGATGGCGGACTGGGTGCTCGGAAAGATCCCGAAGGCCGATGAAAAGAAACTGTACGCCGTTTTCGAGTGCGTCGGAGAGGCGATCCCCATGCTGCTCGCCGGAGAATTCGACGCGGCCATGGGCAAATTTAACGGGGTGAAATTTTGAATTATAAACTCTTGTGCGATCTCTTCCGCCGGAACCGGGATTACGCGGCGCTCTCGGATGCGCTGACCGCTCCCGTATTCGGCAGGCGCAAGCCGTTCTTTCTGTCCGGCCTGACAGACGGCGCGGAGGAGATCTTTCTGACCGCATTTGCCGAAGATTTTGCTTCCCCGGACGCGCCTCCCGTTCTGCTTTTCGCGGATGACCGCAAGGCGGCGGCGTTCCGGGATTTTCTGCTTTCCGTCGGCGTCCGGGCGGCGCATTTTCCCACACGGGAATACTGCTTCTCAAACGTCGCCTCCTCGCATGAAAATGAAGGCGCACGTCTCTGCGTCCTCTCTTCCCTGCGCGGCCTGCTCCCGGAGGAAAACCGCCCGACCGTGATCACCTCGACGGCGGAGGCCGCCCTGCAGATCACGATGTCGCCGGAGGAAGCCGCCGCGCTCTGCGTCCGTGTTGCCTCCGACGAACCGCTTGAAACGGAAGCGCTGGCCGCTTCTCTTGCCACAGCCGGGTACGTGCGCGTCGATCTCGTGGAAGCGCCGGGGCAGTTTGCCGTGCGCGGCGGGATCGTCGACGTGTATCCTCCGTCCGGCGGCGCCGTCCGTATCGAATTATTCGGCGACGAGATCGACCGCATGGGGTATTTCTCCCCGGAAACGCAGCGTTTCACGGAATCCGCGCCGGATACGGTCGTTTTTCCGCCGGTGCGCGAGCTGATCCTCTCGAAAGAACGCCGGGAAGAGCTTGCCGAGATGATCCACCGGCATCTGCGCCGTCTCGGCCGGAGCGAATTCGCCGACGAAAAGAACGGCCGTGCAGCCACCGTGCTCGCGGGCGAACTGCAAACGATCGAACATGATTTTGACGTCAACTTTGCCGATAAATATCTGCCGACCATCTGCCCGGACGGCGCGTGCCTGCTCGATTATCTGACCGGGCCGATCCTTCTGACCGATGCGGGCGCCTCCGAGGAACGCACCGCCGCGGCCGCCGCTCTGACCGAACAAAGCCTCGCGTCGATGACGGAATCGCTCGAGCTGCCGCCGCAGAAGGGCGGACTTTACCTGCGCGATTTCTCCGAATTCGGAACGCATCAGGGCGGTCCCGTTCTCTTCATGGACGCGGTATCGCACAGTCACGGCGGACTGAATCCCGCGGGCGTTTTTCTCTTCAACACGCGGCACGTGACCGCCTATGCCGGCAACACGGCGCTCTTCCTCGACGATCTGGCGCGGTTCACGCACGAAGGCTTCCTCGTCTCCGTCCTCGCGGCGGGCGAATCGGAAAAATCGGCGCTCACCGAGCAGCTGATCCGCGACGGCTACACCGCTCTCTCGGCCGATAACGAATCGCTCCCGATCGACACGCTTCTCGCGGGCAAGAGCAAACCGATCCTCATGATGAGCGGCGAATTTCCCGGCGGGTATGAGCTTGCCTCCCCGAAATTCATCCTGATGGATTACGCCCATTCGTCCGTGAGACCGTCGCGCGGCCGTCTCCTGCGGCACGCCAAAAAGAAAAAAGCCGCCTCCGAAGCGATCCTCTCCTATGCGGATCTCGAAGTCGGCGACATCGTCGTTCACGACGCGTACGGCATCGGCCAGTACCGGGGCATCGAAACGCTGACAATCGACGGCAGTACGCGCGATTACGTCTCGATCCAGTACGCCGGGACGGACAAACTTTTCCTCCCGGTCGATCAGCTCGATCACGTATCGAAATATATCGGCGCAGGCTCCGACTCGGGCGCCGTCCGGCTCTCGAAAATGGGCGGTGCGGACTGGAACAAGGCTAAATCCAAAGCAAAGGCCTCGACGAAGGCCATGGCGAAAGAGCTGATCGAGCTCTACGCGCGCCGCAAACGGACGAAGGGCATCGCCTTCGAACCGGACGACGATCTTTGCCGGGAATTCGCCGACTCCTTCGAATACGAGGAGACGGACGGCCAGCTCGCCGCCATCGAGGACGTGCGCCGCGATATGGAACAGCCGTACCCGATGGATCGCCTGCTCTGCGGAGACGTCGGCTACGGCAAGACCGAAGTGGCGCTCCGGGCTGCCTTCAAGGCGGTCATGAGCGGCAAGCAGGTGGCGGTGCTCGTTCCGACGACGATCCTCGCCTACCAGCATTATCAGACGTTTTTAAGCCGGATGCGCGCCTTCCCCGTGCAAGTTGATATGGTATCCCGCTTCCGCAAACCGAGCGAACAGGCGGCCGCCATCCGCAAAGTCGCGCGCGGTGACACGGACATTCTGATCGGCACGCACCGCCTGATCTCGAAGGACGTTTCCTTCCGTGATCTCGGGCTGATCATCATCGACGAGGAACAGCGTTTCGGCGTGGCGCAGAAGGAAAAACTGAAGCAAATCGCCGTGAACGCGGACGTTCTGACGCTGACGGCAACGCCGATCCCGCGCACGCTGAACATGGCGATGGGCGGCAACGACGATATGAGCATCCTCGAAGAAGCCCCCGGTCTCCGCTCTCCCGTGCAGACGTACGTCATGGAATTCGACGAGGCGATCCTCAATGAAGCCATCCGTCGGGAACTGCGGCGCGGCGGGCAGGTGTTTTACCTCTACAACCGGGTCGAAGGTATCTACGGCGTTGCCGACCGGATCGGACGCGCAATCCCGGAGGCACGGATCGCCGTGGCGCACGGACAGATGGACCGCGACGAGATCGAGGAGGTCTGGGACGCGCTGATCCGCGGCGAGATCGACGTTCTCGTCTGCACGACCATCATCGAAACGGGCGTCGATATCCCGAACGCGAACACGCTGATCATCGAGCACGCCGACCGGTACGGACTCTCGCAGCTCCACCAGATCCGCGGTCGTGTCGGACGGTCGAGCACCCGCGCCTTCGCGTATTTCACCTACACGAAAGGCAGAGAGCTGACCGACGTTGCCGAAAAACGGCTCTCCGCCATCCGGGAATATGCCGAATTCGGAGCCGGTTTCCGCATCGCCCTGCGCGATCTTGAAATCCGCGGCGCCGGGAATCTGCTCGGTGCGGAACAGCACGGGCATCTCGACGCGGTCGGCTACGATCTCTATATGAAGCTGCTCGAAGAGGCGGTCATCGAGGAAAAGGGCGAAGAAGTCAAGAAGCCGCTCCCCGAATGTGCCGTGGACGTCCGCTGCGACGCCTTCCTCTCGAAATCCTATATTGCCTCCGCCCCGCAGCGCATGGATATGTACAAGCGGATCGCGCGGGTCGAGACGGACGCCGACTACGACGACATCCTCGACGAACTGTGCGACCGATACGGCGAACCGAACGCCGCGGCCGTCAATCTCTGCCGGATCGCCCGGATCCGCGCGCTCGGACGGCAGTGCGGTTTCACCAAGATCGAGGAACGCGACGGCGCCGCCCGCTTCTACACCGATTCCGTCAATCCGGCGGCTGTCCAGCGTCTGGCAGCCAAATATCCGCTGCTCGGGATCCGCGTTCAGCTCGGTCAATTTCCGCATATTTCCATGAAAGTGAAGACGAACGAGCGCAATACCGAATTTTTACTCGAAATTCTTACGAAATATGCCGCTTTTTTGTCGGTAACAACATGATTTGTTCATTTCTTTCGTGTATAATGTCTTATGCATGAAAAATTATTTGCATTGAGGAGTCCGATATGAAACGATTCTCCCGTATAACGCTGTTATTACTGGCGCTCGCCCTGATCCTCCCGATCCTCGGCGGATGCGCGTCCGGCACCCCCGCTCTGACGTATGGCAAGACCTCCATCTCAGAGGGAGAGTACACCTACTACGTATGCACCTACAAGGGCAACTTCGCCCAGACTTACTCGGATTTCGACGATTCCGCTGAATTCTACGCCCGGATGACCGGCGACGTCACCACCGCGGAATACATGAACGAAGCCGTTCTGCGCAGCACGTCGATGACGCTCGTCTGCGAGGACTGGTTCGACGAGCTCGGGCTGAAGCTCCCGAAGGAAACGGTCGAGTCGATCGACCAGCACATCACCGACATGGTACGCGAATTCGCAACCGGCAGCAAGATGTCCTTCAACAAGGCGATCTCCAACTACGGCATCTCCCGCGGTATGCTGCGCAAGATCCTCCTGCGCAATGCGAAAGCGTCCGAGCTGTACACGTACCTGTTCGGCAGCGACGGACAGACGCCGGTCACCGATGAACAGCGCAACGCTCACTACAAAGCCAACTACGTCCGCATCCGTCAGATCTACGTGAACGACAAATTCACTTTCAACCTCGACGATAAGGGCGAATACACGTACAACGTGGCCGGCCGCATCGAAACGAACGATCTGACCGAAGAAGAACTGGCCGACAGACAGGCGGAGATCGCCGCCATCGACGCGGCATTCGCGGACGGTCAGTCCTTCGACGAAGCCTACGACGCATACGGCGACAAGCAGTATCCGAACGGCTATTATCTCTCCCACAACATCGACTTCGTGCCGGAGGTCGTCACGGCTGCGTTCGATCTCGAAGTCGGCGAATGGGTGCGGGTCGAATCCTCGATCGGCGTCCACTACATCGAACGGCTTGACCTCGAAGAGGAAGGGTGGAAAATCAAAGCCAACGCAGATTTCTTCCCGACCTACACGAACACGGTGGCAAGCGCCCTCTTCACGGAGTTGCTGAACGAAAAGATCGGCGACGTCGTCCGTGACGAAGCGGTGATCGCCAAGCACCCGGTCGAAACCGCCGTACCGAATTTCAGAATCTGACGCAGAAGAAACAAAACAGGCTGCCGCACTTACGCGAAAAACGCAAGGGCGACAGCCTTTTCTGTTATACGCACGGGTATTCCGCTCTTTGATCAGGCCAGCGGATCATCTGATGAAGTCGTCCGTGCTCTCGAATCCGACGTAATCGAAGTCTCTCGGATGTTGACGGACGATATAGTCGATATAGGACGCGATCATCTGCGCGGACAGCCGGTAGCCGAGCGCGTTCAGATGCGAATTGAGGAAAAAGTTCTCGCGGTAGTCGGCATCCATCACGGGCGCGTAGGTATAAAGGTCGATGACGTAGGACTGGGAGAAATGCTTCGCAAACGCATCCATGAGCGCACGGTGCTGCCGCGTGGCTTCCGGCTGATCCTCATCGGCGCACGAGCCTTTCTTCGGCATCGTCACGAAGAAGAAGAACGCATTCGGCGCGATCTTCTTCAGCCGCTCGACGATCTTGCCGAAGTAGTACGCGAAAGTCTGCTCATTTCCGGCGAGATAATCCGCCACGGTCCCGCAGATTCCGCCCCGGTTCAGAAGATCGTTGACGCCGAGCGCGATCACATACGCCTGCGCCCGGAGAGAGGGATCCCAGAATCCGCGTTCCTCGGCAAAAGACTCCCAATATTCCTTCGCCGTCATACCGCCGCGGGAAAAATTATAGACGGTCGATCCCGTCATGCGGGCGATATACTGCCCCCAGGAATACTCGAATTTGTCGTAATAGCCCTTGCCGTCCGCCTCTCTGGTCTCGAATTCCCCGGACGCCAGACTGTCGCCGATGCACGCCATCGTGCGGAATATCGAGCAGAAGCCGCCGTCCGAAACGATCGTGTCGAGCGGTTTTTCATTCGGATCTTTCATGCGCGGTAAAATCATGGTGTACCTCCGACTATGGTTATTTCAAAATTGCCGTGTCGTTCAGAGCCGTCCGTCCGCCCGTTTTTCGAGCGCGTCGGCCAGCCGTTCGGACTCCGATTCCGCCTCGTTCAGAAAACGCGCGAGGTGATATCCGTCCGCCGCCGCATGGTGGATCTGGATGGAGAGCGGCATCCGGCAATGCCCGTTATCCTCCCACCATCTGCCCCACGCGATGATCGGCGTCAGCGGCAGACAGTCACTCGCAAGTCCGACCGCGGTGAAATGCCGCCACGGCACGCAGGACGCCTCAAAGACGTTCTCGCCGCACGGCACGCTTTCGATCGTCAGACGGCGCGCGCGTTCCATATCCTCCGCCGCATCCCGGCAGAATCCGTCGTAATCCGGCCGCCAGAGCGACACGATATTCGTGTACGTCTCGCGCTCCTCGTGGAACACGTTGTGCACCGGATTGACCGTATCCCATACGGCCGGCATGGGCGCTTCAAAATCGGGCGCGTCCACCGTCGTCATGCGAAATTCATCGTGCGCGTTCACGATGCGGGTGACGAGATAGAGAAAAGATAGATAGAACGGCGAATCCGTCCGGCGGCAGGCGTCGCGCAGGGCGGTCACGTCCACCTCATCCGCGAGCGAAATGGACGAGGGCGCCTCGTCGAGAAAATGCCGGAAATGCGCGTACCGCGGATAAGCCGCCGCATCCAGCAGCCGTTTGGTTCCGTAAGCTGACATACCGTTCTCCTTTCTCCCGCAATAAGAGAGCCCACCCGAAAAACGGTGCACGGAATTCATGCGCCGCTTCCTGATGGGCTGTATTCCCGATTGATTATCTGAACCGCTTTTTCAGTTCTTCCACGTCGCCGAGCAGTTTCCGGCAGGTCTCCGCCACATATGCGGAAAACAGGCAGGCAGCGCCCGAGAAAAGCGGGATCACGTCGATGGTATGCTCTTTCGTGAAGAGACCGACGATGAACCATACGATAAGGAACGCACCGGCAGCGGCCAGCACGAGGGCAGACGTCGAAAGGAACGTCCCGTACGGCTTGCGGCGAACACGGAGCGGCTCGTCCTGCGGCAGTTCCACTTCCATGTACGGCTGCACCTGCGGTTCTTCCGCCTGTACGTATTCGTCCTGCGAATCGCTGACCGGAGCCTCCGGCTGAACGGATGCCTCCGCCGCGCGGTTTCTGTCCTGCAGCTCGCAGATTTTCAACAGATACTCCATACCGGTGTCGGTAACGCCCCGACTCCGCAGATTCTGTTCATTGGAAACCAGTCTTCTCACCGATGAGGACGTGGATGCGCCCACAAATTTCAGAAAAGGCAGCATGACCTGCTTGCAGGATTCGCAAAGCCGCGTGCCGTCCTCGGCTGTAAGTTCCGTTCCGCAGTTATAACAACGTGCCATGATGTCACCTCATTTCGGTACTGTTCGCTGACTGATACCGTACTTATTTGATTCATTATAACATAATTCGCTCTTCCTTGCAAGAGGGAGCGCCGAAATCCGACAAAATTCTTCCGGGCGGCAAAAAACACGGCCCCGTTTCCGAGACCGTGTTCTGATATTAGGGATTTCGCCGGATTATTTGTCCGCTTTTTCAGCCTTGGCGGCTTTCTTCGCGGCATAACCGTCCTTGACGCTCTTAACGACAAGGGCGCTGAGCGCGAAGAGGGCGATAACGTTCGGGAGGACGATCAGCATATCGCTCATATCCTGGAGTTCCCAAACGAAGTCGTTCGACCAGATGGTGCCGAGGAACGTGGTAACGACGGCGATAACGGCAAGCACGTAGCCGCCGACCTTACCGAAGAGGTATTCCGCGTTGATCTTGGCGAAGAGGTTCCAGCCGAGGATCGTCGAGAAGGCGAAGAAGAGGAGGCAGATGGCGACGAACGCGCTGCCGAAGCCTTCGCCGAAGACGGAACCGAAGGCAAGCTGTGCCATATTCGTCTTATCGACGCCGGCAGCCGCGCCTGCTTCGAGAACGCCGCCCTTCGTATAGAGCGTGGAAATGACGACGAGAGCCGTCATGGTGAGTACGACGAACGTATCAATGAACACGCCGATCATGGCAACGACACCCTGATCATGCGGCTTTTCGACCTGTGCGAGCGCGTGTGCGTGCGGCGTGGAGCCCATACCGGCTTCGTTGGAGAAGAGACCGCGCTTGGCGCCCTGCGAGATCGCCATCTTGATCGCGGTACCGATCGCGCCGCCGATGATGGCGTTCGGCGTGAAGGCGTACTTGAAGATCATGCCGAATGCGGCGGGGATGTAGGTGATGCGGGCTGCGAGCACGACGAGGCCGCCGACCAGATACAGGCAGGCCATGATCGGGACGAGCTTTTCGGTGACGGAGGCAAGAACCTTCAGGCCGCCGAAGAAGACGAGACCCGCGAGAACGGCGACAATGATACCGACGATCCAGGCGGGAATGCCGAACGCCGTTTCAAACGTGGAGCCGATGGAGTTGGACTGAACCATCGGGCCGATAACGCCGAGCGCGATGATCGCAAACACTGCGAAAAACACAGCCATGAATTTGCCGAAGCCGCCCTTGAAGGCGCGCTTGATATAGTAAACCGGGCCGCCGGCGATGGAACCGTCTTCGTTGACCACACGGGTCTCCTGCGCGAGCGTTGCTTCCGCGTAAATCGTTGCCATACCGAAGAAGGCGATGACCCACATCCAGAAGATAGCGCCGGGGCCGCCTGCGAGAATGGCACCGGACGCACCGACGATGTTGCCGGTACCGACCTGCGCCGCGATCGCCGTGGCAAGCGCCTGGAAGGAACTCATGCCCTGCTTATGCTTTTTGCCGTTGAGCGAGAAGTTGCCGAACATTTTCTTCCAGCCTTCGCCGAAGCAGCGGACCTGAACGAACCGCGTGCGGATCGTGTAGAAAAGGCCGATGCCGATCAGGAGGATGATCAGAACGTAGTCCGAGAGATAGGCGTTGATGGTCTGAACGATGTGCAGAAGTGTTTCCATAGTCGTCTCCCTGCTTAAAATTTTTATGAAATTTCCGTAGAGAAATTTGAATTATTATACCATTTTTTTCGCCTTTATGCAATCGGCAGTTTCAACAAAATGAACCATTCCTCCATAGTTGCTCTGTACAATTCCCTCTAATCCGTCCGCCTTCGACGGCTGTTTTTGGCTTGGACGATGCAATTTGTCACAAAAAATCTTCGGTTTTCCGCGAAAAACTCGGGCAGAGGGGTAGAACTTTTTCTGAAAATGTGTTATAATGATAGACGGATCATGAGGCGGGCCCGTCGTCCGCTTCAAATATTTTGTATTTTTTCTGATCAACGGAAAGGAGAAACCATACCATGGGACTTCTGAAAGCAGGACTCGGCGCCCTTACCGGCGTACTCGCAGACCAGTGGAAGGAATTCTTCTACTGTGACTCCCTCGACAAGGCCACCCTGGTCGTGAAAGGCCAGAAGCGTATCTCCAATCGTTCCTCCAACACCAAAGGAAACGACAATATTATCTCGAGCGGTTCCGGTATCGCCGTAGCCGACGGTCAGTGCATGATGATCGTCGAACAGGGCAAGATCGTGGAAGTCTGCGCCGAACCCGGCGAATACACCTACGATTCCTCCACCGAGCCGTCCATTTTCTCCGGCAATCTCGGCGACGCCATCATGGAAACCTTCAAGCTGATCGGCAAGCGCTTCACCTACGGCGGCGACACCGGCAAGGATCAGCGCGTTTACTACTTCAATACGAAGGAAATCCTCGACAACAAGTTCGGCACGGCCAACCCGGTCATGTTCCGCGTTGTCGATTCCCGCATCAACCTCGACATCGACGTATCCCTCCGCTGCAACGGCGTGTTCAGCTACAAGATCGTCAACCCGCTGCTCTTCTACACGAACGTCTGCGGCAATGTGGCGTCCTCCTACGAACGCACCGAGATCGACTCGACGCTGAAGACTGAATTCATCAGCAGCCTGCAGCCCGCTCTCGCCAAGCTCTCCGACATGGAACTGCGCCCGAATCAGATCATCGCGCACAACCGTGAGATCGAGCTCGCCATGAACGAAGTCCTCTCCGAAACGTGGGGCTCCCTCCGCGGTATCGAAGTGGTCAACGTAGCGCTCGGCTCCGTCACCCTGCCCGAAGAGGATCAGGAACTCATCAAGACGGCACAGAAGGCCGCTATGTACATGAATCCCGCGATGGCGAACGCCTCCCGTGTCGAAGCTGAAAACGAAGCGATGAAGACCGCTGCCGGTAACGCCGGTGGTGCAGCCGTCGGCTTCATGGGCATGAATCTCGCCCAGAACGCAAACGGCGCGAACTCCTCCATCCAGATGGCACAGCAGATCGCTCAGCAGAACGCGGCAGCCGACAGCTGGACCTGCTCCTGCGGCAAGACCGTAAACGGCAACTTCTGCCCGAACTGCGGCGCGAAGAAGCCCGCTCCGGCCGGCGAATGGATCTGCCCGAAGTGCGGCAAGGCCAATTCCGGCAAGTTCTGTGCGGAATGCGGCGAAAAGAAGCCCGAAGCTGACGGCGCGTGGATCTGCCCGAAGTGCGGCAAGTCGAACACCGGCAAGTTCTGCGCGGAATGCGGCGAAAAGAAGCCCGAAGCGGCTGCAAAAACGTTCGTCTGTAACAAGTGCGGATGGAAGCCGGAAGATCCGAACAACCTTCCGAAGTTCTGCCCCGAATGCGGCGATCCGTTTGACGAAAACGACGCGCAGTAACGGGTGCTAACAAATCATACGGCAATCAAAAGCGGCTTTCTGTTTTTTGAGCAGAAAGCCGCTTTTTGCTGCCTGATGGGGGGCTTTCCAATTTGTTTTTTCGTAAGAGTCCTCCACGGCGAGGACTCTTTGGGGCACGCGCCGTTCAAGGGGAAACCGTCATTGACATGACATGGTTTCCCCTTAAAAATCCCCTTCCTGCCGCCTACCGGCGGAAATGGGGATTGGTCAAACAGGTCGAGGGTCTGGGGCGAGAGCGTTAGTTAGTAAAGAGATTGCAGAGCGAAGTTTTCATAACGGCAAAGCCGAGAGCGTCAGGTATTCGGTTGACATATACACAAAAGCGTTAGGACACTGAACGAACGATTCAGGCCTAACGCTTTAGTTTTACTTTGTTTTACCTATCCCATTCAGAAGTTTTCGCCAGGCCTTTTTCAAAAGGCCGCGTTCCTCTTTTTCAAGAAGCCGCGTCTCCCCTCGTTCCTTATGCGAGATCGGGCTTGGCGCCGTCGCGGACGCACGCTTCGGTGATCGTCACTTTGGTGATATCCTGGCGAGACGGAATATCGAACATAAGCTCGGTCATGATCTCTTCGAGGATAGAGCGAAGGCCGCGCGCGCCGGTATTGCGTTCGATCGCCTTGGCCGCGACCGCCTTCATGGCATCCTCCGTGAAGTCGAGTTCGACGCCGTCCATTTTGAAGAGCGCCGCGTACTGTTTCATCAGCGCGTTCTTCGGTTCCTGCAGGATCCGCACGAGCGCGTCCTGATCGAGATCGTCCAGCCCCACGATGACCGGCAAACGGCCGACCAGCTCGGGGATCAGACCGAACTTCACGATATCATGCGCCGAAACGTCCTTGAAGATGCCGTCCTTGCGCTTTTCTTCCTTCTTCTTGATGTCGCTGCGGAAGCCGATGGACGTCTGTCCCTTCCGCTGTTCGATGATCTGATCGAGCGTATCGAACGCGCCGCCGCAGATGAAGAGGATGTTTTCCGTATTGATCTGAATGAATTCCTGATTCGGATGCTTGCGTCCGCCCTGCGGCGGTACGTTGGCGACCGTGCCTTCAAGGATCTTCAAAAGCGCCTGCTGAACGCCTTCGCCGGATACATCGCGGGTGATCGAACGGTTCTCGCTCCGGCGGGAAATCTTGTCGATCTCGTCGATGTAGAT
>JAZUKT010000201.1:0-2024 GCA_045643445.1 Eubacteriales bacterium | reverse complement strand
ACGTGCAGCCGGCCGTTATTGCGTGTTGTAGCCATAAGACAGCCTTTCGTCAGATTGAAATTTCCGTTACGGTCTGTGGGCGATGACCTTGTCGATCAGGCCGTAGGCAGCCGCCGCGTCAGCCGTCATGAAGTTGTCGCGCTCCGTATCGGCCGTGATCACGTCGATCGGCTTGCCGGTATTGTCGGCGAGAATGCGGTTCAGCCGTTCCTTCGTGCGGAGAATGTGATCCGCCTGGATCTTGATATCCGTCGCCTGACCCTGCGCACCGCCGAGCGGCTGATGGATCATGATCTCGCTGTTCGGGAGAGCGAGACGCTTGCCCTTCGCGCCGGACGAGAGCAGGAACGCCCCCATCGACGCCGCCATGCCGACGCAGATCGTCGAAACGTCGCACTTGATGAAATTCATCGTGTCATAGATGGCGAGGCCTGCCGTCACGGAACCGCCCGGGCTGTTGATGTACAGCGAAATGTCGGCGTCCGGGTCTTCGGATTCGAGATAGAGAAGCTGCGCGACGACGAGAGAAGCCGTCACGTCGTTGACTTCGTCCGCGAGGAAGATGATCCGCTCGTTGAGCAGACGGGAATAAATATCGTAGGAGCGTTCGCCGCGGTTAGTCTGCTGAACGACCATCGGAACCAGTGCCATAATGTACCTCCGTAATTTTCATTCGGTTATTTCAGTTTAGCCGTCCGGGCCGCCGTTGTTGCATCCTTTCGGACAGTTGCCCGGGAAATAGGCGTTTAGTGAAAACCGCCGCCCACTTATTCAGACGGGCAGCGGCTTGTTGACGGGATTATTCGGCGTCCTTCTTGTCGGCGTCTTCCACTTCGGTGACAGCCGCCTTTTCACGGACGAGCTCGATCGCTTTCTTCACCTTGAGGTCTTCCTTGACCGCATCCGCTTCCACAGCTTCCTTTACGCGATCCGCTTCCATGCCGTACTGTTCGGCAAGGCGCTTATATTCTTCCTCAGTCTCCTCGTCGGAAACGGTGATGGATTCGAGTTCGGCGATCTTTTCGAGTGCCAGACGAACCTTGACCTGCTTTTCGGCGTCGGGTCTCATCTGCTGGCGGAGCGTGTCGAGATCAAGGCCGGTGTACTTGAAGTACGTTGCCAGATCCAGACCGTTCATGCGGAGACGGTTGTCGTAATCGCGCACGAAGTTTTCGGTCTCGTTTTCGAACATGCACTCCGGAATATCGCCTTCGAGTTTTTCCGTCAGAGCCTTCATGAGCGCGTCATCCACGATACCGTCGGCGCGCTTCTGATGCTCGTCTTCTTTATTCTTCCTGATGTCTGCCTTGTATTCGTCGAGCGTGTCGAACTCGGAAGCGTCACGGGCGAATTCGTCGTCCAGCGTCGGGAGTTCGGTGAACTTGATGGCGTGCAGCTTGCACTTGAAGACGGCCGGCTTGCCCTTCAGTTCTTCTGCGTGGTAATCTTCCGGGAACGTGACGTTCACGTCGAATTCGTCGCCGATAGCATGTCCGACGATCTGGTCCTCGAAGCCGGGGATGAACTGGCCGGAGCCGAGCTTGAGCTGATGGCCTTCCGCCTTGCCGCCGTCGAACGGTTTGTCGTCTACGTATCCGTCAAAGTCGATCGTAACGAGATCGTCCATCTCTGCCGGACGGTCGGTCACTTCGATCTGACGGCTGTTGCGCATCTGAACGCGCTTCAGTTCTTCTTCGACTTCTTCGTCGGTCGCGTGCTTTACGGGGCGTTCGACCGGGATGCCGAGGTAATCCTTGATTTCAACTTCCGGCTTCGTGAAGAACGTAGCGGAAAGAACGACGCCGTTTTCGTCGATGGAAACGATGTCAAATTCGGGACGGCTGACGATAACTTCCTTGACTTCCTTGATCACTTCGGGATATGCGTCCGGGATGATCTCGTTGATGGCGTCTTCATAGAAAACTTCCTTGCCGTACATCTTTTCGACGAGAGCACGGGGCGCCTTGCCCTTGCGGAATCCGGGAATAGTGATGCGGCCGACCTGCTTTTTATATACCTTGTTG
>JAZUKT010000200.1:0-5574 GCA_045643445.1 Eubacteriales bacterium | reverse complement strand
CGACGCAAATGCGCTCGGCATCGGCATGGTCCATCAGCACTTCAAGCTCGTGGACGTTTTCACGGTACTCGACAACATCATCCTCGGTGTGGAGCCGAATCAGCTCGGTTTTCTGAAACGCCGCGAAGCCCGCGAAAAGGTACTTGCCCTCTCGCAGACGTACGGTCTGAACGTCGATCCGGACGCCCTCGTCGAGGACATCACCGTCGGTATGCAGCAGCGCACCGAGATCCTCAAGATGCTCTACCGCGACAACGAGATCCTCATTTTCGACGAGCCGACCGCCGTTCTCACCCCGCAGGAGATCGACGAACTCATGACGATCATGAAAAATCTCGCGGCAGAAGGCAAATCCATTCTCTTCATCACGCACAAACTGAACGAGATCATGGCCGTCGCCGACCGTGTCACCGTTCTCCGCAAGGGTAAATACATCGGCACGGTCAACGTATCCGACACGACGAAGGAAGAACTTTCGAACATGATGGTCGGACGCGACGTCAAGTTCGTCGTGGACAAGGATCCCGCCAAACCGGGCGACGTTGTGCTGGAAGTGAACGGTCTCTGCGTCAAAAGCAAACTCCACCGCAAGGACGCCGTACATGACGTATCGTTCCGCGTCAGAGCGGGCGAGATCGTCTGCATCGCCGGTATCGACGGCAACGGACAGAGCGAATTCGTGAACGCCCTCACGGGACTCGAGCCGATCGAATCGGGCACGGTTTCCGTCTGCGGCGAAGACGTCACGCACAAGTCGATCCGCTACCGCAACACGCACGGCATCAGCCACATTCCCGAAGACCGGCACAAGCACGGTCTGATCCTCGACTACACGCTGGAACAGAATATGGTCATGCAGCGGTATTTCGAACCGCAGTTCCAGACGGCCGGCTTCATCCGCTTCGATGAGGTACGCACCTATGCGAACGACCTGATCGACCAATTCGACGTCCGTTCCGGGCAGGGTGCCATCACACCGGCACGCTCCATGTCCGGCGGCAACCAGCAGAAAGCCATCATCGCACGCGAGCTTGACCGCAGTCACAAGCTGCTCGTCGCCGTTCAGCCGACACGCGGCCTCGACGTCGGTGCGATCGAATACATCCACACGCAGATCGTCAAGACGCGCGATGAAGGAGCCGCCGTGCTCCTCGTATCGCTCGAGTTGGACGAAGTCATGAACGTCTCCGACCGCATTCTCGTCATGTACGAGGGTGAGATCGTCGGAGAACTCGATCCCAAAACCACCACCGTCCAGGAGCTCGGACTCTACATGGCCGGTGCCAAACGAAATCTGACGGAAGGAGCGGACAGTCATGAAGCATAACCGTACTCTGCCGTTATCCGCCGGAAACGATGCTCGCCGTGAAAGCGGACGCGCCGTTCTCGCCTCCCTGCTCTGCATCGCGGGCGGCATCCTCGTCGGATTCATCGTTCTCCTGCTTCTCGCGCTCTTCACGCCGGATATCCCGATCAGCGACGCTTTCACGGGTCTCGCCATCATCCTCGGCGGTCCGTTTGCCTCCGGCAGCGGCGGCGACGTCATGTTCATGATCGGCGAAATGCTCTTTGAGGCAACGCCGCTCCTCCTGACCGGTCTTTCCGTCGCCATCGCTTTCAAAACGGGGCTCTTCAACATCGGCGCACCCGGTCAGTATCTGATGGGTACGATGACCTCCATCGCCATCGCACTCACCGTGAAGTCGAGCGGCGCGTCCGCCTTCTGGGTCTGGCTGCTGGCACTTCTCGCCGGTACGCTCGCCGGTGTGATCTGGGGCTGTATCCCCGGACTTTTCAAAGCATTGCTCGGCGTCAACGAAGTCATCGTCTGCATCATGACGAACTGGATCGCCGCCAACCTCGTCAGCTGGTTCTTCAAGGATAACGCCCAGTTCATCAATACGGCCGGCGGCAAGAGCGCCTACACGCTGAAAACCGCCGTCAACGGTGTCGCTACGCCGAGGCTCGGACTTGACAAGATCTTCGTCGGCTCGAACGTGGACATCGGCATCTTCCTCGCCGCGCTGATGGCACTCGTCATCTACATCATGATGAACAAGACCACGTTCGGCTATGAACTGAAAGCCTGCGGAAGCAGCCGGGAAGCCGCGCGCTACGCCGGTATGAACGCCAAGCGCAACATCATCCTTTCGATGGCGATCGCCGGCGGTCTCGCTGCCATGGGCGCCGCTCTCTTCTATCTGAACGGCAACATCGAGTTCGCGTGGGATACCTACTCCCGTCTGCCGGACACCGGTTTCAACGGCATTCCCGCCGCACTCCTCGCCAGCAACAATCCGCTCGGCGTCATTCTCTCCGCCGTCTTCCTCCGCTACATCGACAAAGGCGGCTTCAATCTCGCCGGCTACACGATGTACAACGAATACGTGTGCGACCTGATCATCGCCGTGATCATCTACTTCGCCGGATTTGCGAAACTCATTCAGATGCTTCTCAGCCGCAAAAAACGCAAGGAAATTTCGGCGAAAAAGACCGGAAAGGAGGCGAAACAGTAACCATGACGTTTCTGATCCAACAGACGCTTATCTGCACGATCCCGCTTCTGATCGTTGCCATGGCCGGTATGTTCGCCGAACGCAGCGGCATCATCAACATCGCCCTCGACGGTATCATGATCATGGGTGCATTCTGCGGCGCGCTCTCCGTTTATCTCTGCCAGACGCACAACTGGTTTGCGGACGACCCGCAGATCGTTTACCTGATCGCCATGGCCGTCGCCGCTCTCTTCGGGGCGATCTTCTCGCTGCTCCTCTCCTTCTCCGCCATCAACCTGAAGGCGGATCAGACGATCGGCGGCACGGCGCTCAACCTGCTTGCTCCTGCTCTCGCGCTCTTCATCATCAAGATTTTCTTCTTCCAGGACAAGCTCGTCATGCCGAAGGACACCGGCTTCGTTCTTCTGAACAATCAGCTGCCCGGCTGGCTCCAGGCCTTCTTCAGCCGAGCGTACATCTCGACGTTCATCGTCATTGTACTCTACATTCTGCTCTCGATCCTGCTTTATAAGACGCGCTTCGGTCTCCGTCTCCGTGCCTGCGGTGAACATCCCCAGGCAGCGGATTCCGTCGGCATCAACGTCCATCGGATGCGCTACATCGGTACGACCATTTCCGGCGCGCTCGGCGGTCTCGGCGGCTACATCTACATTGCCACCTCCGCCGGCGGTACGGCAAGCGGGACCGTTGCAGGTATGGGTTTCCTCGCCATTGCCATCATGATCTTCGGCAACTGGAAACCGGTCGGCATCGCGCTCGGTTCCCTTCTGTTCGGTCTCCTGCGCTGCATCGGTTCCGCCTATGCGTCGCTCGATCTGAACGGAGACGGCGTCTTCCTTCTGAAAGAAGTCGGTCTGCCGAACTATTTCTACAACATCATTCCTTACGTGGCGGTACTGATCGTTCTGATGTTCACGTCGAAAAAATCCCGCGCGCCCAAAGCCGAAGGTATCCCTTACGACAAGGGTATGCGCTGATCGTTTAATCCCGTACCGATTCGCTTTACGACAGTTTGTCTTATTATCGAGGTAAAATTATGGATCTTCATGCAGCTAACGCGCCGTCGCCCGTTTATGCCAAAAACAACCGCTGGGAATGCGGCACCGCGTCCGTGACCGCCGGTCTCTCGGTGGAAGACGGGATCGTCTATATCAATTCGCTCCTATTCGGCGGTGAAAACCGTATTCTTCGGACGCCGCTCGTTCTTCCCGACGCCTATCTGGAAGACGGCGCCGAGGAAGGAAACGAAAAAGAATTCAACTGGGTATTTGATCGCGCGCTGTCGCTGCCGGGCAAACTCAGCATGGTCTTCTGGGATGAAAAATCCGCCTGCTCCTACACGGTGACCTGCCGCGCACGGACGGATATCGCGGGTCCCGTGGAATTTTCCGGGAAACTCGTCAACACGAGTCCCAATCCGATCCGGGTCATCCCCGGCGAACTATTTGTCATGAATTTCGCCTTTGACAAAACGCCGGAAGCGTTCGCCGTCAAAAAGGAAAGCGGCTACGCGGAAGGCATGGACGTCATTCATCACTGGGCAAAATTTACGGCGAGAACGGAAGGAACCGGCATCTATCACATGGCGATCCCGGATAGCGGAAGCCTTGCGATTGATACGGACACCCGTCAGAAATTCGACGTCAGCGGCTATATCCCGATGGTGTATCTCAACGCCGGGAACTTCGGTTCCTACTTTGCGTTTGAGTGGTCGGCAGATACGATCTACGTTGCCAAAGCCGAAGGCGGCGTGCGCGTTTCCGTCGATTATCGGAATGCGCTGGTGACGGATCCCTTTTCCACCGTCGTTCCGTCGGGCGGCGATTTCATCGTTCCCCCGATCTACGTCGGCACGTACAACGGTGACCTTGACGACGGCTCGAACGGCTTCAAACGCTGGTTCTGGCTTGAGAAGACCCCGAAAACGATGCTTGCCGATCCGCAGGAGCCCTACGTTCAGACGGACTGGTTTTCGGATACGGCCGGTGATCTGCCTGCCAAAGGTGTTCAGTCCGCCAAATGGGACAACGGCTGGTGGCACCCGACTCATGAAGTATCGAGCCAGTGCGGCGGTTCCTGGAAGCTCCGCGCCGCAGATTGGAATCTGAAAGACGTGGGCGAAGCATACCACAAGGACAATATCAGTTGGGCAGTCTACGTTCTGCTCCATAACGCGAACGCATCGCTGTACGGTGACGATCTCCTCACCGCCGTCGGTTATACGGCACACCCGGAATGGTTCGTGGCGGACAATTCGGACTATGCAGATCTCGGCAATGAAGAATGTGTCGAATACCTGAAGCGCAAGCTTCTCGCGCTCTTTACGGAAAACCATATCGACACCTGGCGCACCGACTGGGAACCGATCTCGCACTTCTCAAAGCGCAAGAACCGCCATGACCCGGACGGCACGGACGTGATGTATTGGAACACGCGCGGGTTCTTCGATATCGTCGATTTTCTCCTCGAAACGATTCCCGGTTTCCGCTATGAATCCTGCTCATCGGCCGGTTCGATGAAGGATTTCGTAACGGCTCGCCGCGCCTCGAACATCAACTGCGACGACTTTTCCAATTATTGCAGTCTCCGCACGACCTTCTACGACGGAACGTACTGCATCCATCCGGCGCAGCTGCAGCTTCCGTGCGGCTTTATCGGGCAGGCAGATCGGAACAGTCCCATTTACGCCGGATACGGTGACGTGGACTTTGCCGCGCGATCCATGCTCTATGCGCCGATCATGGGCGACCTCTGCGACTATGAGCGCGGGCCCGAGTACATCAAGCTCCACAACGAAAAGATCAAGCCGCTCATCCGCGAGGCGAACTTCTATCACACGCTGCCGCGGCCGGACGGGATTCACTGGGATGCGGTTCAGTACGGCTATGATATTCTGCCCGAAAACGGCATCGGCGGCGCGCTGTTCATCTTCAAGCCATCCACCGAAGACGGCAACGAAAAGCACGTCGGGAACCGCGGCTTGAATCCCGATTTCACCTATCGCGCGGACTTCTATGAGCGGAAAGACCAGAGTTTCACCGCCACCGGCCGCGAACTC
>JAZUKT010000199.1:0-2168 GCA_045643445.1 Eubacteriales bacterium | reverse complement strand
TTCGCGGACTCGGCGGAGAGGCGGAGTTCCGGTCGGCGGACGGCGGCTTCCAGCGCGGAGAGCACGGCGTAGTAGACCGCGTCGAAGATCAGTTTTTCGTTGGCGAATTTGACCTCCAGCTTGGCGGGATGCACGTTGACGTCAACTGCGCCCGGATTCAGGAGGATATTCAAAACACACGCGGGGAATTTGTCCGCGGGGATTTTCGACGTAAAGGCCTGCTCGAGCGCCGCGGTGGCCGTTTTCGATTTCACGTAGCGGCCGTTGATGAAGAAATTCTCCATATTGCGGTTCGAGCGGAACATATCGGACTCGGAGACGTATCCGACGACGCGGATGCCGCCTTCCTCCCGATCGACGGGGAGCGTGCGCTGTGCCATATCGCGTCCGAACAGCGCCCACATCGTCTCGCGCAGATCGCCGCTGCCGGAGGTGATGAATTTGATTTCGCCGTCAGAGATAAACTTGAACGACACTTCCGGGTGCGAGAGGGCGATCTTTTCGATGACGGAGCCGATGGCGGCCGCCTCGGTCGAGTCTTTTTTGAGGAATTTACGGCGCGCGGGCACGTTGAAGAAGAGGTCTTCGACGATGACAGTCGTGCCGTCCGGGCAGCCGGTGTCGGAAACGGTGACGTTCTGACCGCCGTCGGATTCGAGCAGCGCGCCCATGACGGAGCCGGGCAGTTTCGAGTAGATACGCAGGCGGGACACGGCGGCAATGGCGGCAAGCGCTTCACCGCGGAATCCGAGCGTCGTGATGGAGGTGAGATCGTCTGCCGAGCGGATCTTGCTCGTCGAGTGGCGCGTGATGGCGGGGATGAGATCGTCCTTTTCCATGCCGCAGCCGTTGTCGGCCACGCGGATGAACGTCACGCCGCCGCGCTGGATCTCGAGCGTCACCTGCGTCGAGCCCGCGTCGATGGCGTTCTCAAGCAGTTCCTTGATGGCGGAGGAAGGACGGTCAACGACCTCGCCTGCCGCGATCAGATTGGCGACTTCAAAGCTCAGAAGATTGATTTTTCCCACGGTTCATCCTCCTTCTGTCAATCAAAGCATCTTTTTCCATTCGTAGATAAGCGTCAGCGCCTCGATCGGGGTAAGCGTGTTGACGTCGGTCTTCTTGATCGTTTCACGGAGTTCGGCGAGCGCGATGTCTTCAAAGCTCATGCTGACGACGCCCTCGTCTTCCTTCTCTGCGGCGGATTTCTTCGCGGCAGGCTGAACGGTACCGCCCGCCTCGAGTTCCGTGAGGATCTGATGCGCGCGCTTCGTCACTTCGCCCGGTACGCCGGCGAGCCGCGCGACTTCGATGCCGTAGCTGTCGTCGGTCGGACCCGGGACGATCTTGCGTAAAAACGTGATCGTTTCGCCGCGCTTTTTCGCCGCGATATTGTAGTTGACGATGCCGCGCTGTTCGCCCTCGAGCGTGGTCAGTTCGTGATAGTGCGTCGCAAACATGGTCTTCGCGCCGATCTTGCGGCCGACCGTGTATTCGGCGACTGCGCGGGCGATGCTCATGCCGTCGTATGTGGACGTGCCGCGGCCGATCTCGTCGTAGACGATGAAGCTGTGCTTCGTCGCGTTGTTCAGGATGTAGGCGACCTCTTTCATTTCGAGCATGAAGGTGGACTGACCGGACGCGAGATCGTCGGATGCGCCGACACGGGTGAAGAGCTTGTCCACGATGCCGATCCGGGCGGAGGTGGCCGGAACAAACGAGCCGATCTGCGCCATCAGGATGATGAGGGCGGTCTGCCGCATATAGGTGGATTTACCGGCCATATTCGGACCCGTGATGAGCATGAGGCAGTTGTCGCCGGTGTCGAGATAGGCGTCGTTCGGAACGAAATAGGAGTCCGGGACGAATTTCTCGACGACGGGGTGACGGCCGTTCTTGATGTCCACGACGTCGCTCTGATCGACGACCGGGCAGACGTAACTGTTCTGCGCCGCACATTCGCTGAGCGAGAGGAATACGTCGAGCGTGGCAAGCGCTTCAGCGGAGCGGCGGATGCGGGCGGACTCTCCTTCCACGGCGTCGCGGATAGCGGAGAACAGCTCGTATTCGAGCGATTTCAGCTTGTCGTCCGCGCCGAGGATGGTCGCTTCCATCTCTTTCAGTTCGTCTGTAATATAGCGCTCCTTGTCGGAGAGCGTCTGTTTGCG
>JAZUKT010000198.1:0-7007 GCA_045643445.1 Eubacteriales bacterium | reverse complement strand
GTCGACGAGCTGTGGCGGATTGGGAAAGAACGATTACATTGAAACGACCCGTCCGCTCGTCGTCGTGTCCGCTCCGGGTCCCGGTTCCGGCAAGATGGCGACCTGCCTCTCGCAGCTTTATCACGACAGCAAACGCGGCATCCGTTCGGGATACGCAAAGTTCGAGACGTTCCCGGTCTGGAATCTGCCGCTGACGCATCCCGTCAATATCGCCTATGAGGCGGCGACCGTCGATCTCGCGGACGTCAACATGATCGACCCGTGCCATCTGGAGGCGTACAAAGTCACGGCCGTCAACTACAACCGCGACGTGGAAGTTTTCCCGGTGCTGCGCCGCCTGTTCGAAGGGATCTACGGGGAATGCCCGTACAAGAGCCCGACGGACATGGGCGTCAACATGGTCGGCAACTGCATCACGGATGACGACGCCGTCTGCGAAGCCGCGAAAATGGAAGTGATCCGCCGGTACTACAATTCCCTCAACCGCAAGCGGAAGGGACTGTGCGACGCGGAAGAGATTTATAAAGCGGAGCTGATCATGAACCGCGCGAAGGTCTCGACGAACGACCGGCCGGTCATTCAGGCGGCGGTCAGCTGCTCCGAGGAAACGGACGAGCCCGCGGCGGCTATCGAACTGTCGGACGGACGGATCGTCACCGGGCGCACGAAGGAGCTGCTCGGTTCCTGTGCGGCGGCGCTGCTCAACGCGCTCAAAGCGCTCGCCGGGATCGACGACGGCATCCACCTCATCGCGCCTTCCGTTCTCGAGCCGATCTGCCGTCTCAAGACGCAGAGCCTCGGCTCTCGCAATCCGCGTCTGCACGTGACCGAAACCCTGATCGCGCTCTCGATCTGTGCGGTCACGGACGAAAAGGCGCGCGCCGCCTACGAATGCCTGCCGCAGCTCAAAGGATGCGAGGCGCACAGCAGCGTCATCGTCGCGTCAACGGATGCGGGCGCGTTCCGCAAGCTCGGCATGAATCTGACGTGCGAGCCGGTCTATGAGACGAAAAAACTGTTCCAGGGCTGATCCGGCAAGTTGGCTGACATTTTGATGAGATAAGTTGATTTCGATTAAACGCCGTAAGGTGGCCTGAACCATCCATGCGGCGTTTCTTTCAGAAAGGAGGTGCGGCCATGAAAACGATCTGGGCATACGTACGTCCGTTCATCAAAAAGGTGCTCGGCGGATTCTGCCTCAAATTTATCGGCACGATCCTTGAGCTGTGCCTGCCGATGCTTCTGTCGCATATCATCGACGACATCGTCCCGACGGGAAACCGGCAGCGCATCTACTGGGCAGGCGCGTTGATGATCGTCTGCGCCGTGGCCGAGGTGGTCGGCAACGTGACCGCCAACCGCATGGCGTCGAAGGTGGCGCGGGATACGACGGAGACGCTGCGCAACGATCTGTTCCGGCGGATCTCGTATCTGTCGGCGCGGCAGCTCGATGAATTTACCGTTCCTTCACTCGAATCGCGGCTGACGTCGGATACTTATAACATCCACCAGATGGTCGGCGCGGTCCAGCGTATGGGCGGGCGGGCGCCGTGTCTTCTGATCGGCGGCGTGATCATCACCTTTATGCTCGAGCCGGTGCTGACGGCGGTGCTCGTGGCCGTGATACCGTTTGTTTTCGTGTCCATATTCGCCGTGACGATGCGCGGGATCCCGCTTTTCGCCGACCAGCAGAGAGCAACGGACGGTATGACGCGCGTCGTGCGTGAAAATGCGCAGGGCATCCGCATCATCAAGGCGCTCGGCAAGGAAACGGCCGAAAAGGATCGCTTTGACAACACGAACCGGGCGCTGAACCGGGCGGAGAAGAGAGCGACTCTGAACATGGCGCTGACCTCTCCGATCATGAATCTGTTCTTGAATATCGGCCTCGTGGCGGTCGTTTTGGTCGGCGCGATCCGCGTGAACGGCGGACTGTCCGACACCGGCAAGATCATTGCGTTCACGTCGTATTTTACGATTATTCTGAACGCGCTGATGGGCGTCACGCGGATGTTCGTGATCTCCTCGCGCGGCATTGCCTCCGCCAACCGGATCGGGGAAGTGCTCGAAACGCCGATGGACATGGAGCCGGACGGCGCGTATGCGGGCGAAATGACGGTCGGTGCGCCGAAGATCGAATTCGATCACGTTTCCTTCTCCTACAACGGCGTGAAGAATAACGTCGAGGACGTCTCGTTCACGCTGGAACCGGGACAGACGCTCGGCATCATCGGACCGACCGGCGCCGGCAAGACCACGCTGATCGCGCTTCTGATGCGTCAGTACGACGTGAATGACGGCGCGGTGCGGCTTGACGGGCAGGACGTGCGCTCCATGAGCCGGGACGAGATCTCGAAGCGGTTCGGCGCGGCGTTCCAGAACGATTTCCTGTTCGCCGACACGATCCGCACGAATATTGATTTCGGCCGCGGCCTCGACGACGACGAGATCGCAGAGGCGGCGGATTACGCGCAGGCTGCGCCCTTTATAGGGGAGAAGCCGGGCGGGCTGGATTTTGAGCTGACGATCAAGGGCATGAATCTGTCCGGCGGTCAGAAGCAGCGGGTCATATTGAGCCGTGCGATGGCCGGAGAGCCGGAGATCCTCGTGTTCGACGACAGTTCCTCCGCACTCGATTACGCGACGGACGCGCGGCTGAGAATGGCGGTGCGCGAGCACTTCAGCGGCAAAACGACGACCGTGATCGTGGCGCAGCGCATTTCGTCCATCATGCACGCCGATCTGATCCTCGTCATGGAAGACGGGCGGATCATCGGGAAAGGACGGCACGAGGATCTGCTCGCGTCCTGCCCGCTCTATAAAGAAATCAGCGACTCGCAGATTGGGGGTGCGCTGCTTGAATAGAGGACCGAAGGCGACCCGGCCGGAAGATACCGTCGTCGGGAATATGCCGAAAAAACGGCTGAAGGTGCTTCTGCGGCTCGGCAAGTATATGTTCCGTTTCCGCTGGGGCTATCTGCTTGCGCTTCTCTTGTCCGTTCTGTCGAATCTGCTCGCCCTCGTCGGGCCGAAACTGTCCGGCAAGGCGATTGACGCGATCGGCATCCACGCGGGCGAGGCGGATTTTGACGCAGTCATCCGGTTCTGCATCCTGATGCTCATTGCCTACGTGATATCGGCGGTGATGGCGTACACCCTGCAGATCGTGATGATCAATCTCTCCCGCGGCATCGTGAAGCAGATGCGGGAGGACATTTTCTCGAAACTGATGCGGCTCCGCGTCGAATATTTCGATCACACGCAGACGGGCGACATCATTTCGCGCATTTCCTACGATATTGATACGATTAACGCGACGCTGTCGACGGACCTCGTGCAGATCGCGTCGTCGGTGGTGACCGTAGTCGGTTCGCTCTGCATGATGATCTCGATTTCTCCGCGGCTCTGTCTCGTATTCGCGGTGACGGTGCCGCTGTCCATCGTGACGACGACGAAAATGGCGAACACGTTCCGACCGTATTTCCGGGCGCGTTCCGGCAAACTCGGTGAGCTGAACGGTTACGCGGAGGAGTGCCTGTCCGGGCAGAAGACGGTGCGGGCGTACAGTGCGGAGCCGGTCATGATCGGCCGCTTCGGCGAACGGAACCGCATCGCGGCGGACGCTTACTTCAAGGCGGACTATTACGGCACGATGGTGGGGCCGACCGTCAACTTTATCAACAATATTTCGCTGGCGCTCGTGTCGGTGTTCGGTTCGCTTCTGTATCTGGCGGCGGGCATCTCGATCGGCGACGTATCGTCGTTCGTCTTGTATTCGCGCAAATTCAGCGGCCCGATCAACGAGACGGCGAACATCATCAACGAGCTGCAATCGGCGGATGCTGCGGCGGAGCGTGTGTTTCGTCTGCTGGATGAGCCGGAGGAAGAGCCGGACAAGCCGGGGGCAGTCGTCTTCACGGGCGACGCAAGCCGGACGGACTGCCGGTTCGTGACGGGCGACGTGGCGCTTGACGGCGTGAGCTTCGGCTATACGAAGGACAAAGAGATCCTGCATGAACTGAATATGCGCGTGAAGCCGGGCATGACGGCGGCGATTGTCGGTCCGACCGGGGCAGGCAAGACGACGATCATTAACCTGCTGATGCGATTCTATAAGCCGGATGCCGGGGTGATCACGCTCGAGGGCGAGAATATCGAGGAAGCGGAGCGGCTCTCCGTGCGGCAGTCGTACACGATGGTTTTGCAGGATACGTGGCTGTTCAGCGGGACGATCGCCGACAACATCGCTTACGGATCGGCACGCGAAGTCAGCCGCGAGGAGATCGAGGAAGCGGCGCGCGCGGCAGGTATTGATTCCTTTATCCGGGCGCTGCCGAAAGGATACGATACGGTGCTGACCGATGAGGGCGTGAATATCTCGAAGGGGCAGAAGCAGCTTCTGACGATCGCTCGCGCCATGATCTCGGACGCGCCGGTGCTCATTCTCGATGAGGCTACCTCGAACGTCGACAGTATGACGGAAATGCGGATCCAGTCAGCCATGAGCGAACTGATGCAGGGCAGAACGTCCTTCGTTATCGCCCATCGTCTCTCGACCGTCCGCTCCGCCGATATCATCTTCGTCCTCCGTGACGGTCGGATCATCGAATCCGGTACCCACGACGAACTCATGGAGCAGAAAGGCTTCTATTACAGTCTCCACGCCGCCCAGTTCGTGGGTTGAGGGGAACGAGGAGTACGCGGCTTCTTGAAAGAAGCCTGGCAAGAACTTCAAAAAGGGCATAGGACAAACAAAGTAAAAACTTAAGCGTTAGGATTGCGCCGTTCGTTCGGCGTCCTGACGCTTTTTTCGCGGCAGCCTTATAAAAACTTTGCTCTGCACTTGCTTCACGAGCGAACGTACTTTGCTCGCATCCGTCCTGTGCAGTTGTGAACTTCCGGCGGCAGCCGGCAGGAAGGGGGATTTTCAAGGAGTTGAACAGGCGCGTGTTGGTAAGGGGAAAAGTGTCTTTCGCTGCCGGTGGCAGAGGAAGAAAGACACTTTTCAACTCAGCGGTCAAAAATCCGTGAGAGGGCCCTCGCTCGAACAAGGATTTTTGGGCACCGCGAGGTGGGGCGATCCCTCGCCGCGGAGGACTCTTACGAAAGATAAAATGTAGGAAAGTCCGCGGACTTTCCTACCAAATTCCCCAATAGAAACCCGCGCACAACCACTGAATCGTTGACAAAGAGAAAAAGAAGTGCTACAATATTACCATACCATTTTATCAGCGGGGGAATATCATGAAAATTACAGTCTGGAACGAATTTGTCCACGAAAAAGTTGACGACGACGTCAAAGCCGTTTATCCCGACGGGATCCATATGTGCCTGAAGCGGTTCCTCGAAGCCGCCGGTCACGAAGTCCGCACCGCGACGCTCGACGACCCGGAATGCGGCCTGACCGAAGAAGTCCTCAACGATACCGACGTCCTGTTCTGGTGGGGACACGTCAAGCACGGCGCTGTTCCGAACGAAGTCGTCGATCGCGTAGCGCGTCACGTATATGCCGGCATGGGACTGGTCGTTCTTCACTCCGGCCATGCGTCGAAAATTTTCGGCCGCCTCTGCGGAACGCCGACCGGTGACCTCAAGTGGCGTGAGACCGGCGACAAGGAGATCCTCTGGTTCATCGAGCAGGGACATCCCATCACGCGCGGCCTCGGCGAAAAGATCATCCTCGAACATGAAGAGACCTACGGCGAGCACTTCATGATCCCCCAGCCCGATGAGCTCGTGCTTATCAGCTGGTTCTCCGGCGGCGAAGTCTTCCGTTCCGGCTGTGTCTTCAAGCGCGGCCGCGGCAAGATCTTCTATTTCCGTCCGGGTCACGAAACGGTGCCGACCTACCACAATCCCGCGGTTCAGCAGCTTCTGATCAACGCTGCGGAATACGTCTGCACGCCGAAAGCGGAAGAGCCCTATGCATACGGCTGGGCGCCCGTCAAGGCCATCGACCAGTAAAAAGAGATCCGGGAGAGACGAATCTTTCCCGGATCATTTTGTCCAATGAAAAAACGGAGCAGGTGCGCTCCGTTTTTTATGTATTACCGGATGGTCAGAATGTCCGTGAAACCGGTGATGTCGAAGATTTCCCGGATGCTCTCGTTGACGTGGCAGATGATCATTTCCCCCTGCTTGTTCATGGTCTTCTGTGCGGAGAGAAGCACGCGCAGACCGGCCGAGGAGATGTATTCGAGTTTCTCAAAATCAAACACGAGCGACGTGATGCCGTCGAGCGAATCGTGCAGCTCCGTTTCGAGAGCCGGAGAGGTGGTGGTGTCGAGTCTGCCGTCGAGGGCGATCGTCAGCGACTGTCCGTTCAGCGATTTGGTAATGGTCATGGATAGTCCCCCTTTCGAGGATGAAATTCATTCTACTGTTATTATAGCATATTTTCTGTGAAATTTCAAGTACCGGTGTGAAAAACGGAGAATTGTGCCGCCGGAACGGGAAAACTGCCGCAGACCTTGCGGAGAGCGGCAGTATCGGAGGGATATAGCGGGGATCAGTCGGCGTAGCAGCCGAAGCCTTCGTACGGGATCGGCTCGTAGACGAGATTCTTGTCACGGGCTGCGACCTTGGTGAGTTCGTACGTGCCGGGCTCGAAAACGCGATCCACGTCGTTATGCGTGTAGTAATAGCCGATCGTCGAGTATTGGTAGACGGTGTCCCAGACCTGATAGTCCCATCTGTGGATGGCGTCCTTCTTGATCCAGATGTTGTTCTGGATGACGGAGCCGGTCGGGTTGATCGGGAAGTTCGGATTGTCAATGTCAGCCGTATCGAAGACGAGCTGCGAGACGCTCGGGTTGGCTTTCATCCAGGGCTCGCTGGCGTAGGTTTCGGGCGTCTGGTCGAGCGTTCCCCACATACCGCCGACTGTCTTTGCGTCGTCCGGCGCGTTGGCGTAGATGGTTCTCATTCTGTCGTCGTAGTAGAGGAAGCCGGTGCATTCGATGCAGACGTTGTTTTCGATCGTGTGTCCGCGTCCGCCGCCGCACATG
>JAZUKT010000197.1:0-7025 GCA_045643445.1 Eubacteriales bacterium | reverse complement strand
GAAACCTCCACGCTCTTCCGCAACGAGGATTCCGGCGAAATGCACGGTCTGATCCGCGTCCGCCAGTTCACGATCTCCGAAGGCCACCTCGTACTCCGTCCCGATCAGCTCGAAGAAGAATTCCGCGGCTGTCTCGAACTTGCGAAGTACTGCCTCGACACGGTCGGTCTGCTTGAGGACTGCACGTTCCGCTTCTCGCAGTGGGATCCCGCCAACCCGAAGAACAAGTACGAAGGCACCGCCGAACAGTGGGAAGAAGCACAGGCCATCATGGGCAGAATCCTTGATCACCTCGGCGTCAAGTACACGATCGGCATCGACGAAGCAGCCTTCTACGGTCCGAAGCTCGACATTCAGTACAAGAACGTATACGGCAAGGAAGACACGCTCGTCACGATCCAGATCGATATGCTGCTCGCCCAGCGCTTCGGTATGTACTACACCGACAAGGACGACAAGCAGAAGCTGCCCTATATTATCCACCGTACTTCCCTCGGCTGCTACGAACGTACGCTCGCGTACATGATCGAAAAGTACGCCGGTGCGCTTCCGATGTGGCTGATGCCCACGCAGGTCGAGGTCATCCCGGTCGCCAACGACTGGAACGACTATGCGGCTGACGTGGCGAAGAAACTGGACGAAGCGGGCATCCGCGTCCACTTCGACGACCGCAACGAAACGATGCGCTACAAGATCCGCGAAGCACAGCTCCAGAAGACGCCGTATATGCTCGTCGTCGGCGAACGCGACCAGCAGAACGGCACCGTCTCCGTCCGTACCCGCTCCGGTGAGGACAAGGGCGCTATGCCGGTGGACGAATTCATCGCCAAGGCTCTTCTCCAGATCAGCACGAGAGCCAAAGACTGATCCGACAAAACAGCAGAAACCGTGTTTCATATCGTACATGAAACGCGGTTTCTTTTTGTGTCGTAAAGGCGGCAGATCGCCACGGTGACCGCGGGCTCAATCCGACAATTGTAAAGAACGATCGCAGCAAAAGAAAAGGCACGGGAGCTTCAACGGCTCTCATGCCCTTTGAGGTTACTATCGGATAAGTTTATTCTTCCGTTTCCGTCTTGCCGGCCTTCAGATCGGCGAGGCAGGATTTGCAGATGCGCTTGCCCTTATAGAAGACGATATTGTCCGAACCGGCGCAGAAAATGCAGGTGGGCTCGTACTTCTTCAGGATCACGCGGTCCTTTTCAACGAAAATCTCAACCGGGTCCTTCGCACCGAGTCCGAGCCGCTTTCTCGTTTCGATCGGGAGGACGATTCTTCCGAGTTCGTCAACTTTTCTGACAATGCCAAGTGATTTTACCATGTCTGTCCCTCATTCTCAATATATTTTTATCACGCATACAGTCTACCATACGTCTGTCCGTTTGTCAAGCGATTTTTGACAGATATTACTATTTTTCACCAAATTTTCAGAATTTTTCCTCGTTTTTTCGGTTTAGTTTTGTGGATAAACTATTTTTGCCAAATTCCGGGTGTATAAAAACGGAAAATCCGGGCAATTCTTTTTTCATCTTATGGATGAGCAGGAGAATACCATGCTGCGCGGCTGTCAGAAAAAAGTATTGTACATGAAAAATCCGAACGGCGTCTATTTTGACGAGGTGTATTTTATCCTCAAAAAGGGGCTGCCCGATCCCGCCGGTCAATCGCTTTGCACCGATCTCGCCGCCGAAGCCGATCGGATCATCCGGGAAGCCGGCGGGATTCTGGCTTCCTCCGCACGCCGACGGAAGATCCGCGCTACCCTTTCCCGCGCCGCCGTCTTTGCGCTCGGTGCTGCCGCCTCCTCTGCCCTCATCGGAACGGTCGCCCTGATACTTTTGTACACCTGAGGAAAATTCTGCCCGCCGGATCAAATACACCTTGACGAACGGCGCGCGGCGGTGTATAATAGAGTTGAGCTATGATCCCGTGGTGATCGGGGTCTGTACGTTATCCCCCACGGCGCATTTCCCTGCATCCGCCGCTCCGCCGCCCTCGGAGCCCGGCTGTTCTTCATTCTGAAATCGAAATGCCCATTATCGAACGTAAAACGCTTTTTGAACCGGCACATCCCGTGCAGGCGTTTTTTGTGCGTTTTCCGGCTGTCGTCCCTCCATCGGCTGACGGCTGTTTTTCGCGTGCCCGCTTCCCACGTTTCCGTTCGATCTGACGTCTGGCTCAATCGTATACGACTATCTGTTGGCTTTATTATCAAAGAAAGGAATCTCTATGGCAAAAAAGAAAACCGGCAAGGTTCGGGTCATGATGCTCGGCGGCCTGAATGAAATCGGCAAAAACCTTGCTGTCATCGAATACGAGGACGACATGATCGTCATCGACTGCGGTCTCGCCTTCCCAGACGAGGATATGCTCGGCGTCGATCTCGTCATCCCCGACTTTACCTATCTCGAAAAGAACGTATCGAAGCTGCGCGGAATCCTGCTGACACACGGTCACGAAGACCACATCGGCAGCGTCCCGTATCTTCTCAAACTCGTGAACGTACCCGTGTACGGCACGAAACTGACGCTCGGCATCCTTGAATCCAAGCTCGCCGAACACAAGCTGCTCGGTCAGCGCGAACTCGTCACGGTGGAAGCCGGCACGATCCTCAAACTCGGCGCGTTCAAGTGCGAATTCATCCGTGCCAATCACTCGATCGCCGACGCCTGCATGATCGCCGTGAAGACCCCCGCCGGAACGATCCTGCACACGGGCGACTTCAAGCTCGACGTCTCCCCTATCGGCGGCGAAATGATGGATCTCACCCGCATCGGCGAATACGGACGCGAAGGCGTGACGCTTCTGATGTGTGAAAGCACGAACGTCGATCACCCCGGCTTCACGCCGTCGGAACGCAAGGTCGGCGGATCGCTCGATCAGATCTTCCTGACGAACACCGACCGCCGGATCATCATCGCCACCTTCTCATCGAACGTCCACCGCGTTCAGCAGATCATCAACTCGAGCGTCAAATTCGGACGCAAGGTGGCTGTCACCGGCCGCAGCATGATCAACGTCATCGGCGCCGCCGTCCGTCTCGGCTACATGGACGTCCCGGCCGGCACGCTGATCGACATTTCCGAAATCAACCGGTATCCGCGCGAAATGCTCACGATCGTCACGACCGGTTCCCAGGGCGAGCCGATGTCCGCTCTCTACCGTATGGCGTTCTCCGATCACTCGCAGGTCGAGCTGACGCCGAACGATCTGGTCGTCCTCTCCTCGCCCGCGATCCCCGGCAACGAAAAACTCGTCTCGCGCATCATCAACGAAATGTACAAGAAGGGCGTGAGCGTCTATCACGACGAGGCCATCGTCCACGTTTCCGGCCACGCCTGCCAGGAAGATCTCAAGCTCATCCACGCGCTCGTGAAGCCGAAATACTTCATGCCGATCCACGGCGAGTATCACCATCTGATGCAGCACAAGGAACTCGCCGAATACATGGGCATGGATCCGAAGAACATCTTCGTCATGGACATCGGCGAAGTGCTCGAGTTGGACAAGAATCACTGCAAGAAGAACGGCACCGTTCCGTCCGGGCGGATGCTCGTGGACGGTTACGGCGTTGGAGACGTCGGCAATATCGTACTCCGCGACCGCCGTCATCTCGCGCAGGACGGCCTGATCGTCGTGGTCGCTACGATCGACATTGACGAAGGCACGATCATTTCAGGGCCCGACCTTATCTCCCGCGGATTCGTGTACGTCCGGGAGAGCGACGAGCTGATGGACAACGTGCGGGAAATGGTACGCGGCGTCCTCTGCGATATGCTCGATTCCGGCGTCACCGAGTGGACGCAGCTGAAAACGGGCGTGAAGGATGCCCTCTCGAAATATCTCTACTCGAAGACCAAGCGCAAGCCGATGATCCTCCCGGTCATCATGAACGTATAAAGATCAGTCTTATCGCACGAAAGGAATATTCACGATGGTAAAGCATATTATTTTATGGAAACTCAAGTCTGACATGACGGAAGAAGAAAAAGCGGCCGCACGCGCAGAAGCCAAGCGCCGTCTCGAATCGCTCAACGGAAAGATCGAAGGGCTCGTCTCCCTGACCGTCGTCACCGACCGCCTTCCCTCCTCGAACGCCGACATGATGCTCGACTCCGTTTTCACGGACGCCGACGCGCTCGCCGGTTATCAGGTCAATCCGCTGCATCTCGAGGCCGCCGGCTTCGTCCGCAGTGTCGTGGAATCCCGTCTCTGCCTCGATTTCTGAAATGGGATTCAAGAAAAAAGCGGAGCTGCTTTCCCCCGCCGGAAGTTTTGAAAAAATGAAAGCCGCCGTCCGTTTCGGCGCTGACGCGGTTTATCTCGCCGGCAAACAGTACGGTATGCGCGCTGCCTCCGACAATTTCTCCTATGAGGAACTCGCGGACGCGGTCGCCTTCTGTCACGCGCACGGCGTTCGTCTCTACGTGACGGTCAACGTCATGCCGCACACGCCGGAATACGAGCCGCTCGCCGATTACATCCGCTACCTTGACTCCATTCACGTGGATGCCGTGATCGTCTCCGACATCGGCGTCGTGATGATGGTACGCGAGATCGCGCCGGAACTCGAAATTCACATCTCGACGCAGGCAAGCGCCGTCTGCGCGCAGGCTTGTCTCGCGTGGCACAAACTCGGCGCCAAGCGGATCGTACTCGCACGCGAACTGACGCTGGCGGAAATCCGCGAGATCCGCGCCGGACTTCCCGAGGAAGTGGAGCTTGAAGCCTTCGTACACGGCGCCATGTGCATCGCGTACAGCGGTCGGTGCCTTCTGTCCAATTACTTCACGGGACGCGACGGCAATCACGGTCAGTGCGCCCAGTCCTGCCGCTGGCACTATACGCCGATCTCCATGGATCTGCACGAAATGCAGCGCGAGAACATCCCGACCGCCATCCGCGCGGAGGAAGAACCAAACGGTGAGACCTTCTTCATGAGCTCGAAGGATATGTGCATGATCGAGCATATCCCGGAACTTGAAGAAGCGGGCATCGCCAGTTATAAAATCGAAGGACGTGTCAAGAGCGCATACTATACCGCCGTCGTTACCAACACCTACCGCCTTGCGATGGATGAATATCGGCGCGATCCCGCTCACTACGTCTTCGATCCGGCGCTGATGCGCGAACTTTACGGCGTCAGTCACCGGGAATATGACACGGGGTTCTATTTCAACAAACCCAGCGAAAACGCGAACACCGTCTCCGAATACGGCTACATACGCGACAAGGCGTATCTCGCTTCTGCGCTCACCGACAGCGTCCCGGACGGACACGGCGGCTATGTGGCCGAATTCATTCAGCGGAACAAAATGCTGTCGGGCTCGACGGTCGAACTTCTGACGCCGGGCAAGCTCGGGCAGCCGTTCACCGCGGAAGGCCTCGAAGACATGGAGGGCAATCCAATCGACGCTACGCCGCACGCCGCCATGCATTTTAAGATGCGCGTGCCGTTCCCCGTCGAAGAGGGCGATATTATCCGGCAGGGCTGATCTTCACAAGGAGTTCGGCATTGCTTCTACACGAAATACTCAAAGCTTTTGTGCTCGGTGTGGTTCAGGGTGTGACCGAATGGCTGCCTGTTTCCTCCACCGGGCACTTAATTCTTCTGGACGAAATTCTCCGGCTCGACGTGTCGGCGGATTTTATGGAACTGTTCCGCGTCGTGATCCAGTTTGGTTCGATTGCCGCCGTTCTGCTGCTCTACGGGAAGCGGCTCGATCCGTGGCACGCCGGAAAATCCCCTGCCGAGCGGCGTATCTGTCTCTCGCTGTGGGGGCGGATCCTGCTTGCCTCGCTCCCGGCCGCCGCCGTCGGTTTTCTCGCGGACGACTGGCTTGACGAGCATTTCTATCATCCCGTTCCCGTCGCCGTGATGCTCGCTCTCATCGGCGCGGCGCTGATCGTGGCGGAAAAGCATCCGCCGCACGGACAGCCGATCTGCACAGCCGCCGAGGACGTTGGCATCGGGTCTGCGCTGGTCATCGGCTGTTTTCAGGTACTGTCGCTGCTGCCCGGCACGTCCCGTTCCGGCTCGACCATTCTCGGCGGGCTCACGGCAGGGCTATCTCGTACCGCCGCCGCGGAATTTTCGTTCTTTCTGGCGATCCCGGTCATGGCGGGCGCGTCACTTTTGAAAACCGTAAAATTTCTTGTCGGATCCGGCTTCGCGTTCTCATCGTCGGAACTGCTTCTGCTCCTCGTCGGCACCGTCACCGCGTTCCTCGTTTCCGTTCTCGTGATCCGCTTCCTGCTCGATTTGATCCGCCGCCGCAGTTTTGCCGGATTCGGCTGGTATCGGATTGCACTCGCGGTTGTGGTACTGGCCGTTACGCTTGTGAATCCATGAAAAAACTGCCGTTCTCCTTTTTACGGGAGGACGGCAGTTTTTCAGTTTGAGATAGGATGACGGAATCAGAACAGACCGGAAATTCTGCCGTTTTCGTCGACGTCGATCTTTTCGGCGGCGGGAACCTTCGGCAGGCCGGGCATAGTCAGGATATCGCCCGTGAGCACGACGATGAAGCCGGCGCCCGCGGACACCTTGACGTTCTTGACGGTAACGGTGAAGCCTTCCGGTGCGCCGAGCAGAGCCGGATTATCGGAGAAGCTGTACTGCGTTTTGGCGATGCAGACGGGCATTTTATCGAAGCCGAGCGCGGTGAGCTGTTCAATCTGCTTCTTCGCCGCGGGCAGGATGGCGATACCGGCGCCGCCGTAGATGCGCTTCGTGACTGCTTCGATCTTCTCTTCGATGGACAGTTCGAGGTCATACGAGAAGGTAAAGTCGCCCTTTTCTTCTTCGCAGAGGCGTACCACTTCGCGTGCGAGCGCTTCGCCGCCCTTGCCGCCTTCCGCCCATACGGTGGAGAGCATGACGTTTACGCCGAGCGCCTTGCTCTTGTCAATGATGAATTCGATCCCGCGGTCGGTATCCGTCGGGAAACGATTGACGGCGACAACGGCCGGGAGTTTGTACACGTTCTTGATATTGGAGACGTGGCGGAGCAGGTTCGGGATAC
>JAZUKT010000196.1:0-3010 GCA_045643445.1 Eubacteriales bacterium | reverse complement strand
ACCTGCTCGGACGTTTTTACGACGATTTCGCCGGTCTCACCGACGTCGCAGACTTTTCCGTCCGGCGTCAGAAGATCGACGTCGTAGAGCGGAGACGGATGTCCCATGGAGCCCGGTTTCGGCGTATCGCCCACGAAGTTGCCGATGACGAGCGACGTTTCCGTCTGACCGAAGCCTTCCATCAGCGACAGGCCGGTGTATTCCTTGAATTTGTAGTAGACCTCCGGGTTCAGCGCTTCTCCGGCGATGGCCGCGTGCTTCAGGGAGGTGAGATCGTATTTCTCGATCCCGGCCTTGATGAAGAAGCGGAACATGGTCGGCGGCGCGCAGAACGTCGTGATCCCGTACTGCTTGAAGAGCGGGAGCAGATCGTCCGCGTCGAATTTATCGAAGTCATACGCAAAGACGCAGCTTTCGCAGAGCCACTGGCCGTAGAGTTTGCCCCAGAGCGCCTTGCCCCAGCCGGTATCGGAGATCGTGAAATGGATGCCGTTCGGATCGGCGTTATGCCAATAGCGCGCCGTGATGTAGTGACCGAGCGCGTATTTGTAGCTGTGCGCCGCGATCTTCGGGTAGCCGGTCGTGCCGCTCGTGAACAGCATCAGCATGGTCTCGCTGCCGCACGCGCTCATCCGGCGCTCAAACGTCTCGGGGAAGGCGGTGAATTCGTCGTCGAAGGAATGCCATCCGTCGCGGTGACCGTTCGCCATGATGCGGATGATCTCCTGCGGCACCTTGGCAGCGGCGTTTTCGGCGTGCATGGCCGTTTCGCCGTCCGCGGTGCATACGATGGCACGAACGGCTGCGGCCTCGTAACGGTAGGTGAAGTCGTGCTCGACGAGCATATGCGTAGCCGGGATCATGACCGCGCCGAGCTTATGCAGCGCCATCGCCGTGATCCAGAACTGCCAGTGCCGTTTCAGTACGACCATGACCGTGTCGCCCTGCCGGATGCCGAGCGATTCAAAATAATGCGCCGCCTGATTCGACAGACGCGAAATATCGGCATAGGTGAACCGGCGCTCGTTCTTTTCCCGGTCGAGATGGATCAGCGCGCACTTGTCGGGCGTTTTCTCCGCGATCGCATCGACCGTGTCATAGGCGAAGTTGTACGCCTCTTCGTTATGGAAGTTGATTGCCTTCAGACGGCCGCCCTCTTCCGTGCATTCGATGAATTTCGCGGCGACCGGGTTCTCCGGCAGCGGAGACAGCGTTTCCACTGCTTCCGTTTTCGCGGTGATCTCCTCGAGATCCTCGGGATAATCGTATGCCGCGCCGCCGACCGAAATGACGATGGCGAGAAATTCGCAGTCCTCCTCCCACGCGATCATACCGTGCGGGTTGGAGCTGTTATAATAGATGGAATCGCCCGGGCCGAGGATTTCCGTATGGCCGTCGATCTCTACTTTCAGTTTGCCGGAGAGAATATAGTCGTACTCCTGCCCTTCGTGCTTGCTCAGGCGGATCGGATTCGCCATATCCTCGGCGGACAGCTTCGCCCGGACGAAGAACGGCTCCGCAATCTTATCCTTAAAAAGCGGCGCGAGGTTGTTATAGCGGAATCCCTTCCGACGCGCGATCGGCAAACCGCCGCCTGCCCGCGTGACACTGTATTCGTGCAGCGTCGGGCTCGATCCTTTCAAAAGATCCGTCGTATCGACGCCGAGACGCGCCGCACACTTATAGATAAAGGTGAACGAAAAATCCGACCGTCCCGCTTCGAGATCCCGGTACGCCTCTACCGATACGCCGGTGCTCTGCGCCATTTCCTCCTCGGACAGTTCGCAGATCAGCCGCGTCTCCCGGATACGGTCAGCCACTTCCTTGATGATGTTTTCCATGATCCATCCTCACTTCCAACAAAAAAATCCGCCTCATGAATTGAGACGGACTGTAAAATCCGCGGTACCACTCAACTTGCATATCACTATGCCGCTCGCAGGCTCCATCAAGCCCTGTGCCATGACGCTGCACCTGCGGGGAATCATTACTCAGCGGCGAACCGCCTTTCCTTTCCCGACTCGGAAGGGATATCGTCTGAACCAATCGGGCCCGTCTCACACCGCCGCGGACTCTCTGTACCGATCCATCGTTCAGCGAAGTCTTCGTCACAGTCTTTCAAAGATTTACGCTACCGCCTATTGTACCATATCCCATCCGTCTTGTCAACAGAATTCGAGGAAGTTTTTTCATGTGAGCAGATTCCGTCTGAGCCGTCCGATCGTTTCCGGCGTCACGCCGCAGGAGAGCAGGAAGCCCTCCGCCTTTTCCTTGTCGTCCCGTCCGGGGAGCGCGTGAAAGATCTCGCCGAACGCGATCATTTCTTCCATATATCGGCTGCGGTTTCCCCAGATCGAGAGCGTCGTCAGTTCAAAATCGAGCAGGCGATCCTCTTCGCTGACGCCGAGCAGCGCTTCGAGCAGATACGCGAGCGTGCCCGTGCGATCCGCGCCGCCCCAGCAGTGGTAATAGATCGGGTACAGCGTCTCGTCGGCAAATGCCTCGAAGATTCGCCGCATCGCGTCGTGCCCTTCGGGATCGAACATTTTGATATACGGCACGAACGGAATGCACAAGAGATACCGCACCGACGGGCCGAGCGGGCTTTCCGTCCTGCCCTCCGCCTCTCCGCGGATATCGAGATCCGTGCGGATATGCCAGTCGTGCAGCATCTGCCTGATACCCTTCTCCGTGATGATCTGATGCCGATCCATTTCGCCGCCGCGGTAGATGCACCCGTAGCGGATCCGCCGTCCGTCCGACGTTTTCCAGCCGCCGGAATCCCGAATATTCGAGAGACCGTCGATCCCCACGACCCGCGGGACTTCTTCCTTCCCCCGGAACGAGCGGATCGGCGAGCCGTTCACCCGCCAGTATACCGTTTCGCCGGGCGTCAGGCAATCGAGCGTGACCGTCTTCTCCGCCGTCTCGATCCGGCAGGCATCCGTGAGATCCGCCGAGGCTGACCATTCGACCGTCGAACGAGGCTCGTCTGTCTCAAACGTCAGCG
>JAZUKT010000195.1:0-2975 GCA_045643445.1 Eubacteriales bacterium | reverse complement strand
CCGGCATGACCAGTGGCGGAATATCCTCGTCGTCTGGCTGCTCACCGGGATGTGGCACGGCGCGTCGTGGAACTTCCTCCTGTGGGGACTTTATTACGGCATTCTTCTGATGTGGGAAAAGGCGATCCTGCTTCCGGCGATGAAATCGTGGCCGAAGGCAGTCTCCGCCGTCTTTTCGCATCTGTATACGGCGCTCGTCACCGTGTTCGGATTCGCCATCTTCTATTTTGATACGGATCTCTGGAAAAATCTCGGCTATCTCTTCGGCGTCGGATGCAGCGGCTTCAGCGACCTCTTCACGGAGTCGATCCTCATGGATAATGTCATTCTGCTGGCCGCGTCCATACTTTTCTCCCTGCCGCTCGTTCCGTGGGCGATGCGCAAACTGTCGGACGCGCTTCATATGAACTATACGGTGACGCGGGTGCTCAAGACCGCCGCCGTGATCGTCTTGATCGCCGTATCGACGGTGCGCCTCGTCGGAGACAGTTACAGCCCGTTTTTGTACTATCGCTTTTAATCGTCGGAGATGGATCGGAATATGAAAGAACATAAAATCACAGATTGGCTCTGCCTGGGACTGACCGTTGCGCTTGTGTGCGGCGTTGCCCTCGTCAATCTGCTTCAGCCGGATCGGCCGACCGTGTCCGAAATGGAGAAACGGAAACTGGCCGAGCTGCCTTCGTTCAGCCTCGAAACCCTGTGCGACGGCACCTATTTTTCGGGTATATCCGCGTTTGTGAGCGATACGTTTATCGCCCGTGATAAGCTCGTCACCGTGTCGAAGTCGCTCGATTCTCTCCGGGGTCTCGATTACGCGCTTGATGGTGACGACAATTTCGTCCTGATCGGGAAGACCGGCGACGGCACCGAAACGGCGGAACGGGATGACGCGCCGGATGCGGCCGATCAGCTGGCCGAGGCCATCGAAAGCCTCAAGAACCGCGAAGACGAACCGGCGGAGACAGAACCAATGGAAACCGAATCGACGGAAACCGAAACGCTCGAAACCGGAGACGGCGATCCCGCGCTTCTTCCGCTCCCGGAATCGGATGCGGAGACGGAGGAGGCCGAGACGGAACCGATCACGCTGACGCTCCGGCTGTCGAAACAGACGCTCAGCCTGACGGTCGGCAGCGGCGCGGCGGTGTATGCCATTGTTGAAACGAACGCAGAATCGGTGGACCCGATGAGCTGGACGGTGTCCGATCCCGCCATCTGCTCGATCAGCGCGAACGCGGACGGCGGCGTTGACGTAAAAGCCCTCGCTGCCGGAACCTGCACGCTCACCTGCCGGTACGGTGATACGCTCACCGAAACCTGCGCGGTCACGGTAACCGAGGTCGTCTCGGCTCCTCCGGCCGTCAGCAGCGATGCGGCGGATTTTCTGACGGACGGGATGTTCATCCTCGGCGACGCCGTCTATTCTCAGGCGTATTACGCACAGGGCAATGCCGCACTGTACGTTCAGGACGCCCCTTATTATAAGCAGCTGTTCGGCGATAACGTGACGGTCAGCACCGTGGTGGCGCCCGTTTCCTCCATGGTCGTCGACAATCCCGACGTCGTCTCGAAGATTCCCGACCAGCGCACGATCCTCGGCAATATGGCGTCTTTCGCCGATTCTGCCGTCAATTTCGTGAACGTGTACGACGAAATGTACGCGCATCGGGACGAATACCTCTTCTTCAAGAGCGATCATCACTGGACGGCGCGCGGCGCGTATTACGCCTACCGGGCGTTCGCCGAATCGCTCGGTCTGACGCCGACGCCGCTTGACGGATTCGATTATGCCGTTCTGAATACGGCGTACAGCGGCAGTATGTATCAGTACACGCAGGATTACCGCGTTAAAAACTTCACCGATACGGTGGAAGCGTTCTATTCCAAAAAGCCGATGACCATGACGGTCACGACGCCGGGCGGCGGAGTCGCGGTGTACGACAACTGCATCCTCGGCTCAAGCACGACGTATTCGGCCTTTATCGCCGGGGATAATCCCTATACGGTGATCAACGTGCCGGAGAACCCGCAGGACAAGAACATTCTCGTGCTGAAGGACTCCTTCGGCAATGCATTCGTGCCGTTTTTGTGCGAGCATTTCGGCAATATCATCGTTGTGGACGTGCGGCATTTTACCGGGAACGTCTATGAGCAGCTCAAGGATTACGGCCTGAGCGATATCGTCTTCGTCAACAATATTCAGGCGGCGAACTCGAACGCATGGCCGCGTCTGTATCTGTCGGCGGTCGGCTGTTATCTGAACTGAATGATACGAGAGAGGGGGTGATGAGCATGAACGGCAAAAACGGCGGGAATCTCCATACCGGGCATCGGAATCGGATGCGGAAGAAATTCCGTGAATCCGGCTTCGATTCCTTTGAGCCGCACGAAATGCTTGAGATGCTCCTCTTCCACTCCTATACGAGAGGGAATACGAATCCGATCGGGCACGAGCTGATCCGGCGTTTCGGCAGCCTTGACGGCGTGCTCGGCGCGACTTATGAGGAATTGTGCGCGGTACCGGGCGTCGGTCCGAGAAGCGCCGATCTGATCCTTTCCGTCCGCCGCAGAACGGAAGACGCGCTCGTGAAGCAGTATCGCCGGTGCGGACCGCTCAATCGGGAACGCTGTACGGTGCTCGCGTCGTGGTTCATGCGCCAATCGTCGCCGGAGGACGCCGGACTGCTTCTGACGGATGCGGAGAACCGTTTCCTCGGCTTCCGTCTCCTGCGCGGCGCGCTGAACGGGGAATCGGATCCGACAGAGCTCGCCGGACGGATCGCGGCACAGACGGCGTACGGCTGCCTGATCACCGCCGATGGGGCAGGGATGACGCACGATCTGGCCGTCTGGCTGGTCGGGTATCTCTGCGCGGGCGGTACCGTTCTCTCCGACGTGTTCGCACTCTCGGACAACGGACTCTCGTCTCTTCTTGCCGAAAGCTGATCCGAAGTCGGAGGCCAAGCGGTCTT
>JAZUKT010000194.1:0-8706 GCA_045643445.1 Eubacteriales bacterium | reverse complement strand
GGAGGACGCCCGGGTCAGCGAGCGCGGCATCACCGAAAACCGCATGACGGTACACAAATACGCGACGGTCATCCGCACGGACGGGCATACCGAGGTTCCGGCGGAGTTCCGCTCCAATATGCTTTTTGCCGGCTCGACGGTGGTCTCCGGCACGATCCGCATGGCGGCGACGGCGTGCGGTGAACGAACGCTTATCGTCATGAAGCGTGGGAAGATCGCGATTGATCCGACCGCGGGGCTCACGCTGCTTGACAAACTGCGCGGCAGAAGCCGGACGATCAGTCTCGTGATGCTCGGCTGCGTGATCGTGCTGACGGCGCTCTCCGTGTTCGTCAGCCGGAACGCATCACTGCCGGACGTATTCCTCGGCACGATGGCCATGGCGGTGGCGGCGATGAGCGAATTTCTCGCGGCGATCGGCATGATCGTACTGTCCGTTACGGTGCGCGACGCGGCGTCCCCGGCGGGGGATTCCGACCGATCCGTGATCCGGCAGCCGTCGGAGCTTGAAAAACTGGCCGCGCCGGACGTGATGCTGTTCTGCGGCTCGTCCGTTTTTCAGTCGGGCAATTCCGAATTCCTCGGCTGGCGCTATGACGGTCAGTCGCTGAAAGCGGAGGACGCGCCGGCCAGACACGGGTTGAACGAGCCGGAAGAACTCGTCAGACTGACGGCGGCCGCATTGGCGGAATCGGCGCAGGGTATCACGGCGTCGGACTCGGCGGAACCGACCCAGTCGCTGATGGCGGAACGGGAACGGAGCGCGATCGACGCCTGGATAAAACGGACGGGGAAGATGCCGGAGAACGGGTATACCGTCGTCGATCACCGGGCGGACGCGGACGGCACGGACGTCTCCATTATCCGAAAGAACGAAGAACTGTGGGTCGTCTGCTGCGGACCGGTCGAAACGGTCCTGCGGCTGTGTACGACCGATTCCGATGATAAAACGCCGCTGACGGACGAGACACGGCTCGCTGTGTTCAACGAATGTGCGGCTTATGAGATCGAGGGCGGCGAGGTGCTGGCGGTGGCGGTGAGACCGTCGCTGTATCCATACCTGACGCGGCTCCCGGTCATGATCCGGCAGATGTGCTTCGCGGGCTATCTCGCCGTGATGAAGGAACCCGACCGTGAAGCGGCGGAAGCGGCGGCGGACATGCACCGCGACGGCATCCGGCCGATCCTCTTCACCCGGAACGCGGACGAGGATTACTATTATCTGCGTCGGCTCGGCGTGTTCGACAAACAGACGAAGCGGTTGTCGGCGGCTGACGTGACGAAAGAAACGGCGGAAAGCCTCGACGGGCACGGGCTGATCGTCTCGCTCGGCGACGGAACACTGCTCGACAGCAACGTATCAGCCGTGCAGGTGACGCGGCTTCTGCGTCCGACTGCTGAAGAAAAGCAGGACGGCGACGGGAAGCAGAGCGCCTCTCCGATGATCACGGCAGTCGGCCGGGAAGCGGGAGAAGCGGGTGTGCTGGCTCTCGCGGACTGCGGTTATGCGGTCTCGTCATCGGCGTACCGCGCGATCCCGGAACAGCTGGCGTCCCGATCCGCGGCGGCCGTTTATCCGGCGGAAAAACATACGAAGGAACGGCACGGCGGCCTCTCCGGCATCCGGCAGACGGTGCGCTGCGCCCGGCAGGCCATCGCCAATCTGCGCGCGGCGGAGGGATATCTGCTTGCGGCACAGACGGCGCGCCTTTCCGTGATCCTTGCGGCGATCCTGTTCGGGATCCCGCTGATCAGCCCGTCCTTCATTCTCATCTGGGGATTGCTCTTTGACTTCGTCGCCGTCATCGTGATGGCGTTCGAGAAGCCGGACGGCACGCGCAGAGCGTCGGATCCGATCATCTCGCTGCGTGAAACGGGCGCCTGCGTTCTCGGCGGCCTCATCTGGGGCGCGCTGCTGGCGGCGTTCATGCCGGCTGTGCAGGCGATCTGCGTACGCGCGAATCTCGGTCTGTCGGAAACGATGCTGCGGGCGATCCTGTCGGCGTCGGCGCTGTTCTCCTCCCTCGTCGCGGCTTCGGAATTCCGGCACGGCGATACGCTTTTCCGCCGCCGCCGTATCACACCGATGCAGGCCGCGTGGATCCTTTCGACCGTGCTTCTCGGCGTTCTGATCCTCTTTACGTCGTGGGGCGCCGGCCTCGTCGGAAGCAGCGCGTGCGGCCTGATCGGCTTCCTTGCGCTCGTACCGGCAGCGGCCGTTCTGGTGCTGTCCGAACTCATCGGCCGCCTGAAACGGAAAAATCCCTGATTCCGGCGAAAAAGGCAGATAAAAAAACAGAATAACCGACCATAAATCCCGCAATTACTCTTGTATTTTGCGGGATTTTGTTGTATAATAATTTGGAATATACATGGCCGCTGTCTTTTACGATAACGGCGGAAAGAAAGGAATACAATCTTATGGCAGAAAACAGCGAATGCACCCATGACTGTTCCACCTGCAGTGCAAATTGCTCGTCCCGTGCACCGTCGTTTGACGAACCGCGCGCGGATTCTCATATCAAGCACGTGATCGGCGTCGTGTCCGGTAAGGGCGGCGTCGGCAAATCCATCGTCGCTTCCATGCTCGCCGTGACGCTCCAGCGCCGCGACCTGAAATGCGCCATTCTCGACGCCGATATCACCGGTCCGTCCATTCCGAAGGCGTTCGGCGCAAAGGGCGATATTCTCGCCGAGGGCGACGGACTGCTTCCGCTCGAAACGAAGACGGGCGTCAAGATGATCTCCGTCAACCTCATGCTCGAGGAAGAGACCAGCCCGGTCCTCTGGAGAGGTCCCGTTATCGCCGGAACGGTCAAACAGTTCTGGACGGACGTGATCTGGGGCGACGTTGACTATATGTTCGTCGACTGCCCGCCGGGAACGGGTGACGTGCCGCTCACCGTCTTCCAGTCGATCAAGCTGGACGGCATCGTGATCGTCACCACGCCGCAGGATCTCGTCTCCATGATCGTCGGCAAGGCGGTCAATATGGCCGGTATGATGAATATCCCCGTCATCGGCCTCGTCGAGAACATGGCCTACGTCAAGTGCCCGGACTGCGGACGCGAGATCAACGTGTTCGGCAAGTCGAAGGCCGAAGCCGTCGCCGCGGAATACGGTATCCCGCTTCTCGCCCGGATGCCGATCGACGAAAAACTCTCCTCGCTGGTTGACCACGGCGTGATCGAGCTGATGGAAAACGATTATCTCGAAGCCGCAGCCGACGCTATCGAAGCTTACTGCGAAAAATAAAATTACAATACATTCAGGAGGATCAACTCTATGAAGAAAGCACTGACCACCGTACCTTTCAAGGGCACAGCCGAACAGCTCGCCAAGCTTGATCAGGTAATCGAGCAGAACCGGGATCAGAAGGGCGCCATGCTTGCCATTCTGCAGCAGGCGCAGGATATCTACGGTTATCTGCCGGAGGAAGTACAGCGTCACATCGCGCTCGCCCTCGACGTTCCGTTCGCGGAAGTTTACGGCGTCTGCACGTTCTACGCTCAGTTCCAGCTCAATCCGAAGGGCGAGCATCCGATCTCTGTATGCCTCGGCACGGCCTGCTACGTCAAGGGTTCCGGCCTTGTCATGGAAAAGATCGAATCCATCCTCGGTATCAAAGCCGGCGGCATCACGAGCGACCTCAAGTTCAGCCTTGACGCGACCCGCTGCATCGGTGCGTGCGGTCTTGCACCCGTTATGACGGTAGGCGAAGACGTTTACGGACGTCTCGAACCCGGCATGGTCGGCGAGATCATCGACAAGTACAGAGCCTGACGAAAACCCGGGAACCCCGGATCCAAATACGATCGGCAGGTTAACGAAGAATATGAAAATCCGTGAAATACGGGAGCTGCTCGGTACGGAGCTGCTCTGCGGATGGGATCATCTGGATGAGGAAGTCGGAAACGCGTTCTGCTGCGATATGATGAGCGATGTTCTGGCCTACGCCAAGGATCAGAGCCTTCTGATGACGGGTCTGATCAATCCGCAGGTGATCCGCACCGCCAATATGATGGATATGCCCTGCGTGCTGTTCGTTCGCGGGAAGAAGCCATCAGACGAAATGATTAAACTGGCGGAGGAATGCGGCATCGTGCTCATGCAGTCCGAAAAGCGGGCGTATGAGCTGAGCGGCATCCTCTATGCAAACGGTTTGCGCGGAGGATCCGACGATGACTGAAACGCTGAAATTCCACTTTGACGTGGATGGAGAAAATTTTTCCTCGGCGGGCGAAGCGTCCGTTGTGGTGAAGAAGAAACTCCGCCAGCTCGGTTATTCACCGGATGTCATCCGTAAAGTTTCTATCGCAATGTACGAAGGGGAAATCAACATGGTGATTCACGCGAACGGCGGAGAGGCCGACGTGGAAGTGCGGGAGGATGCGATCGTCATCGTGCTCGCAGACCACGGACCCGGCATCCCGGATGTGGATCTTGCTATGCAGGAAGGTTACTCCACCGCGCGCGAAAATATCCGGGCACTGGGCTTCGGTGCCGGAATGGGCTTGCCCAACATGAAGAAGTACACAGACGAAATGAAGATCGACACGAAAGTCGGTGTCGGAACCACGATCACCATGAAGGTTGTCCTGTAATCCCCTCGCATTGCCGAGGTGTTTATGAGAACAGATTACAAGCATTCGGTTTCGCTGGAAGAAAGCAAGTGCAAAGGCTGCACTACCTGTCTGAAACGCTGCCCTACCGAAGCGATACGGATTCGTGAGGGAAGGGCGGTTATCAGTTCCGTTCGCTGCATTGACTGCGGCGAGTGTATCAGAGTCTGTCCCTATAAGGCCAAAAAGGCCACCCACGACGATCTGTCATGCCTTGAGAACTACAAGTACAAGGTAGCGCTTCCGGCGCCTTCTCTGTACGGACAGTTCGAGAACCTCGACAACATCGGCTACATTATCCGCGGACTGCACGATCTCGGCTTTGACGAAGTGTTTGAAGTCGCCCGCGCGGCGGAGCTTGTGACGGCATACACCAGAATGTACGTCCAGCGCACGAACGTCAAAAAGCCCGTGATCAGTTCAGCCTGCCCGGCCATCGTACGCATCATCAGCATGAACTACCCGTTCCTCTGCGAGAACGTTCTGCCGATCCTGCCGCCGATGGATATAGCTGCCAGCCTGGCGCGGGACAAGGTCAAGCGTGAACATCCCGAATTTACCGATGATGAGATCGGTATCATCTTCATCTCCCCCTGCCCGGCGAAGGTCAGTTACGTAAAGAACGAATTCACCGGCGAAAGAAACTATATCAGCGCCGTTCTGTCCGTGCGGGACGTGTATTTTGCCCTGCTCGACGTGATGGAACGCCGCGAAGAGGAACCGCTTGAAACGACGGAGTCCGGCATGATCGGTATCGGCTGGGCGACGACGGGCGGCGAATCCTCGGCGATCTTCAACGAGCGCTATCTGGCCGCGGACGGCATCGAAAACTGTATCCGCGTGCTCGATCAGATCGACAACGAAGATATGCCGTCAGTCGATTTTATCGAATTGAACGCCTGCAGCGGCGGATGCGTGGGCGGCGCCATGGCGGTGTCGAACCCGTATATCGCGCAGGCAAGACTGAAAACCCTGAAGCGCTATCTCCCCGTTTCTCCGAACCGCCCGGTCAGCGACTGGATCCCCGATCGCTTCTTCAACGATCGCACGATCGAGTACAGCCCGTCGAACCTCCTTTCCGAGGATAAGAAAGAGGCGCGGCGCATGATGACCGAGATCGAAGCCATCACCGACACCCTGCCGAAGATCGACTGCGGATCCTGCGGCGCGCCGACGTGCATGGCGTTTGCGGAGGACATCGTCAAGGGAGAAGCCAGTGCCGACGACTGTACCGTGAACCTCCGGATGCTCTTCCATCAGTTGCTTGAGCAGCGGAAGGGACGGGCCGTTCTCGACAAACTCAAGCCGCTCGGACCGAAAAAGGATCCGACGGAAGGAGAATAAACATGAATCTGTCAGACCTGTGCGCCGAACTCGGCCTCAAAACCGTGATCGGCGAGATAGCCCCGGACGCGGCGTTTGAAGGCGTGTATACGGGAGATCTTCTGAGCCGGGCAATGAGTCATGTCCGGGCCGGAAACCTCTGGATCACCATCATGGTCAATCCGAACGTGGTGGCGGTCGCAAGCCTCACGGAAGCCGCGGCGGTTATTCTCGCGGAAGGAGTGGAGCTGCTTCCGGAAGCTGCGGATGCCGCGCGCGAAAACGGCATTCTGATCCTGTCGTCGGAGTTGTCCGCCTATGAGCTCTGCACGGCGATCCGCGAAGCACAGAAAGACGGCGTATGAATACTTACACCTGTGATCTGCACCTGCACTCCTGCCTCTCTCCCTGCGGCGACGACGACATGACGCCCGGCAATATCGCGGGGATGGCGGCGCTGAACGGCTTGCAGATCGCGGCGCTGACCGATCACAATTCCTCGAAAAACTGCCCGGCGTTCTTCCGGCACGCGAAGGCAAACGGCATCATCCCGGTCGCCGGCATGGAACTGACGACGGCGGAGGATATCCACGTGGTCTGCCTCTTCCGAACGCTCGAGGACGCGATGGACTTTGACGCCTACGTGTCCGCGCACCGTCTGCTGATCCCGAATATGCCGGAGATCTTCGGCCACCAGTGGATCATGGACGAGAACGACGAGGTGGCCGCGGAAGAAGAAAATCTTCTGATCAACGCGTCGGAACTGACGCTCGAGGATGCCTGGCGTGAAGTCACAGCCCGCGGCGGTGCGGCGTATCCTGCGCACATCGACCGGCCGTCGAACGGACTGATCGCCATGCTCGGCGATTTCCCGGCGGATCTGCCGTTCACGGCTTACGAGCTGAACGACGAAGCGTCGCGCGAATCGTACCGGGAGCAGTATCCGGCGATCCGTTCGCTCTCCTGCATCGTTTCCTCGGACGCGCACGTCCTCTGGAACATCTCGGAGGGCGGCTTCCCGATCGAGCTCGACGACGAGCCGTATTCGTCCGCCCTGGTGCGGGATCGGCTGATCGACTATCTGCTCGGAAAGGACGGGACACGGCATGGATGAGCTGGCGCTCTACGTACTCGATATTACCATGAATTCCGTCCGGGCGGGCGCGACTGAGATTTCGGTCACCCTGCGCGAAGACGGAGAATGGCTCTGGTTCACCGTAACGGACAACGGGTGCGGGATGACGGAGGAGCAGCTCAAACGGCTGACGGATCCGTTCTTCACGACCCGCACGACCCGCAAGGTGGGACTAGGGATCCCGTTCCTCAAAATGCTCGCGGAAATGACCGGCGGTACGCTGACCGTCACGTCCGTTTCCGAAACGGTGAGCGAGGAACACGGCACGACTACCGAAGCGAAATTCGGACGGCATCACCTCGATTTTATCCCGATCGGAGATATGACCGAGACGGTGAAAACGCTCATTCAGGGCAGCCCGGACGTGAACTTCACCTTTGAACACCGTACCGAAAACGGTACCGTATCGCTTTCCTGCGCGGAGCTGCGCGCCATGCTCGGCGATGAGATTTCCCTCGCGGAGCCGGAGATCATCCGGTGGATCGGGGATTATCTCACCGAACAGTACGCGGAACTCGGCGCTTCGGAATAAATCCGTATTCAAAATTTTAACATAAAGAAAGGAATCCCCCATGAAGTCAATTGAAGAACTGATGGCTATCAAAGCAAAAATGCAGGATAAGGTATCCGTCCGTACCTCAAACGGCGATATCCGTGTCGTCGTCGGTATGGCGACCTGCGGTATCGCGGCAGGCGCACGCCCGGTACTGAGCGCGTTCGTTGACGGCGTTGCGGAAGCAGGCCTCACCGACAAGGTAACGGTCACCCAGACCGGCTGCATCGGTATCTGCCAGTACGAACCCGTCGTGGAGATCTACGAAAAGGACAAGGAAAAGGTCACCTACGTCAAGATGACCGCTGACAAGGCAAAGGACGTAATCGAAAAGCACATCAAAGGCGGCAAGATCGTTTCTGAATACACCATCGGCGCGACCAAGTTATAATCTTACAGGAGGATAAAGATACTTATGATTCGTTCACATGTACTGGTGTGCGGTGGTACCGGTTGTACTTCTTCCGGCAGCCGTCTCGTTCGTGAAAAGCTCGCTGAAGAGCTGAAAGCCAAGGGCCTTGACGAAGAAATCAAGATCGTTCAGACCGGCTGCTTCGGTCTCTGCGCGCTCGGCCCGATTATGATTATCTACCCCGAAGGAACCTTCTACTCGAGAGTGACCCCCGAGGATATCCCCGAGATCGTGGAAGAACACCTCCTCAAAGGCCGTATCGTTGAAAGACTCGTCTACAACGACACCGGCGACGCGAAGGGCGAAGAAGCGGCTGTTGCCTCATCTCTCGCCGAAACTGCCTTCTATAAGAAGCAGAAGAGAGTTGCGCTCCGTAACTGCGGCGTCATCAACCCCGAAAGCATCGACGAATACATCGCCATGGACGGTTACTTCGCACTCGCCAAGGTGCTGAAGGAAATGACGCCCGACGACGTTATCAAGACGATCCTTGATTCCGGTCTGCGCGGCAGAGGCGGCGGCGGATTCCCGACCGGTCGCAAGTGGCAGTTCGCGCGTGCTTCCGTCTCCGACAAGAAGTACGTCGTCTGCAACGCCGATGAAGGCGACCCGGGTGCATTCATGGACCGTTCCGTTCTCGAAGGCGACCCGCACGCCGTTC
>JAZUKT010000193.1:0-2436 GCA_045643445.1 Eubacteriales bacterium | reverse complement strand
ATAAGCTCGGTCTTCTGAATCCGCTGCCGAAGCGGGCGCTGCTCGACTTTGCCGCCAAGCATCCGACCATTATCGTGATCGAGGAACTGGATCCCGTGATCGAGAATCACTGCCGTGCGCTCGGCATCGAGATCGCCGCCGGCAAGAATCTGCTCCCGCTCTGCGGCGAATATTCGGACGAGCTGCTCCGCGAAAAACTTCTCGGCGAAGAAGCGGCCAGCGCGTCGCTCGCGGATCCGATCCCGAACCGTCCGCCGGTCCTCTGCCCGGGCTGCCCGCACCGCGGTGTGTTCTACACGCTCTCGAAACTGAAACTGCACGTTTCCGGCGACATCGGCTGCTATACGCTCGGTGCCGTCGCTCCGCTCTCCGCCATCGACACCGTCTACTGCATGGGCGCGTCTATTTCTGCGCTGCACGGCGTCTGCAAGGTGCGCGGCGAAGAGGATAAATGGGTCTCCGTCATCGGCGACTCCACGTTCATGCACAGCGGTATGACGGGGCTCGTCAATTCCGTCTACAACGGCGGCAATACGACGACGCTGATCCTCGACAACAGCATCACCGGCATGACGGGACATCAGGACAACCCGCTGACCGGCAAGACGCTGATGGGAAATCCCGCGCCGAACCTCTGCCTCGAAGACATCTGCGCGTCGCTCGGCGTGAAGCGGGAAAATATCCGCGTGGTCGACCCGAACGATCTGAAAGCGCTTGAAGCGGTCATCTCCGAGGAAGTCTCGAAGCCGTGTCCGTCCGTGGTCATCTGCCGCCGTCCGTGCGCGCTCCTCAAATCGGTGAAGAAGAATCCGCCGATCCAGGTTCAGGCGGACAAGTGCATCGGCTGCAAGAGCTGCATGAAGATCGGCTGCCCGTGCATTTCCGTCACCGGCAAGAAGGCCCGCATTGACGAGACGATGTGCGTCGGCTGCGGACTCTGCTCGCAGATGTGCAAATTCGGTGCGCTGTAAGGTGACCGATATGGCAGAGAATAAACCGAAACCGGGCGGGCGGAACGTAATACTCCGCTTCATCGTCAGTTCGGATATTCATATTTCCGAGGCGAACGACCGCCAGTGCGAACGGTATGAGCATATGATGCAGGCGGCCTACTGCTACGCGCACAGCCAGCCTCACAACACGCTTGACGCGGCGGTACTGGTCGGCGACCTCACCAACCGCGGACAGGCGGATCAGTACGAGGCCGTGAAGGAGCTCGTGAACCGCACGACGCTGCCGGAGACCGAAATGATCATCGTCCACGGCAATCACGACTGCTATGAGACGAACGACGATTCCGTGTACCGCGAACATTTTGACAGCGAAGTCAATAAGCACGTCGTGGTGAACGGATATCACTTCGTCGGCATCGCGCCCGATATTCACGACGAGAAATACAGTCCCGACGTGCTCGACTGGCTCAGCCGGGAAGTGGAAAAAGCGGCGGAAGACGGCCCGGACAAGCCGATCTTCACGTTCCAGCATCAGCATCTGCGGCACACCGTCTATACGAGCGAAAGCTGGTACACGGGTCAGACGCAGACGTTTATGGAGATCTTCAGCCGCTATCCGCAGGTGATCAATTTCTCCGGGCACAGTCACGCGCCCGTGAATATCCCGACCTCCGTCTGGCAGGACAGATTCACCGCGATCGGAACGGGTACGCTCCACTATCTTGAAATGGAGGAGGATACCTCCGACGATACCGTTCCGAAGTTTGCAAACGATTATCCGCAGTTCTGGATCGTCGAAGTGGACGAGGACAACCGCGTGACGGCCTCTCCGTTCGATCTCGACACGGACGACTTCTTCAAGAAGCCGTTCTCCGATGAGAATTACGTCATCGGGATCGACACGCCGGCTGGGGCTGACGCTTTCCGCTATACGGCGAAGCGGTTCGACGAAAATACAGCCGAGCCCGTGTTCCCGGATAACGCCGCGATCACGTTTGAAGAGCCGACCGATACGGCCGTGACCGTCAAGGCGCCGCAGGCGTATGACCGGGATTACGTCTACCGCTACGAGATCGTGTTCGACGACGGTTCAGGCGAGAAAAAAGCCGTCACCTACTACGGCGAATATTATATGGATCCCGTTCCGCCCGTGACATATTTCCGGGCAGAAGGCCTGACGCCCGATACGGCGTACCGGGTCTCGCTCACGCCCGAGATCGTATGGGGCAGACGGGGCAGAACCTTATATGCCGAATTTACCACACAGCCGGCCTCCGACGGGCAATCGGACGGCGGGAAAGATGCGTGAAACATTCAGAAATCCGTTTCTGAAATTCCATTTGTTTCACGCCGCACTTTGCGTCTGACAACGTGAAGTGCCGAAAGGGATAGTGAAAGATTATGACAAAAAACATTATGATCGTCGGAGTCGGCGGACAGGGCTCTCTGCTGGCTTCCAGAATACTCGGCCGTGCCGCGATCG
>JAZUKT010000192.1:0-2918 GCA_045643445.1 Eubacteriales bacterium | reverse complement strand
CGGCGATGTTCTCGTTCACGAAGGTGTAAACGATACCGAGCAGGAGAGCGCCGACAACGACGCAGATGATGATGCCGACGGTCTTGTCGATATAGAACTCGCCCTTGACATTCTCGACGACGGTGGTGACGGCGGTCTTGGCCTCAACGGCGATGGCGGTGGTCTTGCGGGAAATCTTGTTGAACAGGTTCTTGATCTTATTCATAGGTTCGTTACCTCTTTCTTCTTTCTGTTGTGTGAAGGGACTTCCGCTTAGCCCGCGAAGTCCCACATGCCGTTGATCTTCTCGGTCAGGGTACCGGCGATGTTCTCGTTCACGAAGGTGTAAACGATACCGAGCAGGAGAGCGCCGACAACGACGCAGATGATGATGCCGACAGTCTTGTCGATATAGAACTCGCCCTTGACGTTCTCGACGGTGTTGGCGATGGCAGTCTTGGCCTCGACGGCCAGTGCGGTGGTCTTATGGGTAATCTTGCTCCACAGGTTCTTGATCTTGTTCATAGGTGTTGTACCTCTTTCTGATTTTGAAATATTGATGATGCGGCGTTATTCGTTCGGGGCAAGGGAGCCGCCGCGCACTCGCCTCCCCGGTGGTATGTCAGCCGCGCTTTTCTTGCGTCAGTTGAACATCTGCTGAATCTTATCAGCCATGGACGGCAGCACGTTCTCATTGAACAGAACATACAGGAAAGCCAGCATAGCCGCGCCGATGACGACGGCTATGACGATTCCGATGACCTTATCCACATAGAATTCACCGTGTGTGTCCATAAAAAATGCGCGGACTGCTTCGGTTGCCCGACGCATCCGCGCCTTGATTCTGTTGATCATACGACCTCCTTGGGTTTGTTTTTCTCCGGACTCATTTCATGACAATCATATATATCATCACTCCGTTTCTTTCATATTATTATCAGCAGTCGGCGATGGACAGTTGTCTGTCGGCTACGGGAGGCAGCTCTATGAGCGGGACATACCCGTGTTTCTTGAGAAACTCATATAGAAACCGGCGTCCCCGCTGTGTCCAGACGGAATATACGACCGTTCTTCCGTTCGGCAGCGTATAGGAACCGTGATGGGTATAGTCGTGTCCCACATAGTCAGACCGCAGCGCCCAGCCGTTTCCTGCCTTGTACTGAACACCGAGCGTCATAAGGATCTGATTAAGGGATATTGCGGACAAGCCGTAGTCCCTCGCTATGACTGTGGTTGATACATCGCACGGACATTCGTAAATGATCGCCTCATACGGGTTCCCGCCGGGAATACCGGCATCAATCATCTCGCGTCACCGCCTTTCTTCTTTTGTGTCTCCGCAGTTTTCGGTGCAGGCACAGGCTTCGGCTCATTCACTTTCGCTTCTTCCCTTGCCTGCTCCCTTCTCTGCCACGAGGACAGAATTTTGAGAATCTGTTTCTTAATGATTTCGGCAGGCATCCGATCCGGGAAGAAGGATTCGAGTTCGGTCATCTTGAACTTTACCACTTCAACCTGATTCGGTTTCTCCTCGGTCATAATTCCGAAGATGGTGTCCATATCGAGTTTGCCGTCCTTGCTGAGTTGCTTCATTCGGATGGCCTGTGCCAATGACGGGGTTGCCTCCTCACTGTCCATCGTTTCAACGAGATTTCTCTGTTCGTCTTCGGAGAGGTACGACAACTCAACTGCCGGGCGGAACGCAATGGAGCCGTCATCAACTTTTTCGAGGATTTCGGGAACAAGTTCATTGAGACGAATATACCGTTGAACTTGTCTCCCACTGTCGCCCGCGTCTTCCCCTATAACTTCTGCGGTTTCATAATTCCCGACCAGTGGTCGGGAATTATCGTTAGCTGGTCTTCCTGCCCTTCTTTTCATAGCCTCCATCTTCATTTTGTACGCAGCCGCCTTCTCGCTCGGCAAGATATGTTCCCGTTGAAGATTAGAATCTACCATAGCAATGATAGCTTCATCCCTTGTCATATCCCGTATAATAGCGGAAATCTGTGTCATGCCCAGTTTCTTCATGGCATACAACCGTCTGTGTCCGGATACGATTTCATACCGCCCGTCTTCTTTGATGCGCGCGACTATCGGGGTCTGAAGACCGATTTCCTTGATGCTGGTCATCAGCTTCTCCATCTCCTCGTCATCGTTCACGTGGAACGGGTGGTTCGGGAACTCGTCGATATATTCGATGGGTATGACTCGGACTTTTTCTTTTGCCGGTTCCGCGGCGTTCGGATTCTTTCCGTAGTTCGGCTTATCTGTCACAGTGAGAATCCTTTCCGGTCTTGCGCTTGGATCGACGGTCTCTGAACTTCTCTGCGATCTTCACGGCATCCATACCGTAACAGTTGATAACCACGGCACTGCAGGCGGCCCGGAACACGTCGAAGCTGACAACCTCCTCGTCGGTCAGGTCGATGGAATCGGTCACAGCGGACGAATTACCGATGTCGTAGGCGATGGTATAGTACATATACCGGTCAAACCCGATGTTCTCGGGAAGGTCAACGTCGTAGTCGATGAAATCCTTGTAGACATGATCGGCCATAATGGACCAGATCCAGTTCTCCGCGGTCAAAGCGTACAGTTGGGCAAGAAATGCGGGACTGCGGTTGGGGAATCTCTTGGCTGCGTCGTAGAAGCGGGATCTGTGACCGGCACCGAGGAAACAGGAGTTCACCTGCCTCTGACGTTCGGCTGCGAGACGGAGCCGATAGCGGAAGGAAAGATTACGTACATCCGCGAGGCAATCGTTGAGGATTTCCGTGAACGTGCAGGAACGTGCCTTGACCCGTTCGGGCAGGCAGCAGCAGGACTTGAGGGAACACCGGCCGCCCCGGCAGTGGGTGCAATACCGGCAGCAGACAACATCCGGGGAGTAGGGGAACGTCGTATGCTCTTTCGGAGAGAGCCGGATGGACGACATG
>JAZUKT010000191.1:0-1564 GCA_045643445.1 Eubacteriales bacterium | reverse complement strand
ACGCCGATGTCCGCCTCGTGCATCTTTTCGACGAAATAGCGGAAATCGTCCGGCGTTCCGTAGCGCGAGGTCGGCGCGTAATAGCCGCAGATCTGATAGCCCCACGATCCGTCGAACGGATGCTCCATAATCGGCATCAGTTCCACGTGCGTATAGCCCATTTCGGTCAGATACGGCGCGAGTTTATCGGCGATCTCGCGATAGCCGAGGTAGTGTTCCCCATCCTTCGTGGACTGCCCGTCGAGCGTTTTCCACGAACCGAGGTGTATTTCATAGATATTCATCGGCGCGCTGTAATAGTGCGTCACTTTCGGCTTGAAGCCGCGCTGCTTCGGGCAGACGGTGGCGCTTCTCTTTTTCAGCCACTCGTCGTCGTGCCACGCATAACCGCCGATCTCCCATACGATCGACGCCGTCTTTTCGAGCGTCTCCGAGAAGAACGCGTACGGGTCGGCTTTCAGGTGCGTTTCCCCGTTCTGCCCGGTGACGGCGTATTTATAAAACTGCCCGTCGAGCGGCCGTTCCGTCGTGACCGTCGTCTCCCAGACGCCCTGCTCGTTCAGGCGTTCCAGTGCGCGTCCGTTCTCCCAATCCGTAAAATCGGCGCGAAGCGAAACGGCACGCGCATTCGGCGCCCAGACGCGGAAGCTGTACCGCCAGCCGTTCTCCGTCCGTTCGACGTGCGCTCCGAGATATTCATAGGCAGTAAAATTCGTTCCCTGATGAAAAAGGTAGGCGGGAAGATTGTTCTCCGCTGCGATGTCGGTGCGGTTTAATTCATCCATGTCGCGTAGTTCCTTTCCTGCTTTTCCACTGATTCCATTATAGCCGAATCGGTACGTTTATGCAAGAGTTTTATCACGATTCACTGAATTTTATTTGAAGCGAATGAGCGGGATTTTTGCATTTTTAACAAGAATTATGTGACATTTGTTGCGTCGTTACGTTTCTCACAGCGATCTCTGCCGCAACAGACAAAAAGCTCCGGAATATCAGCGGTGTGATATTACGAAGCTCGTCAGGTATTTCAGTCGTTTCAGTGAATGAACGCAGGCACGCCGTCCTGTTGCGCTGCCATAAAACGCCACGGATAATCCCGTGCCTCTCCGGCGTAGTCGATGCCGATGCGCGGGGCTGTCAGCACGTCAAGCGGTCTCAGGCCGTCATCCCGGATATAGAAGGATCCCGCCGTCATGTCGATTCCGTTCAGCGCCCTTGTGATCCCCATCGCCTGGCAGAGCTTGCCCGGTCCGTTCGTGAGCGACCAGAAAACACGCCTGTCCGGCTCCGATGGAAAGATCGGCGGTGTCTTCCGGCGGCTCTTTTCCCGCACGTTTTGAAGAATGAGCGGAATTCCCTCCGTCGGAAGCACGGCGCGGATCAGCACGGCCTCGGGGTTATCCCGTTCCGCCGCCGTCACGTTCATGCAGGCGTACAGTCCGTAGATCAGATACACGTATGCGTATCCGCCGGGCAGGTACATCGTTTCCGTCCGTTCGGTTCTTCGCCCGCCGAATGCGTGGGACGCCCGGTCGGTCACGCCCATATAGGCTTCCGTCTCGGC
>JAZUKT010000190.1:0-7025 GCA_045643445.1 Eubacteriales bacterium | reverse complement strand
GGCAAAGGGCGCGCGCCTCGCCGATTGTCATGCCCGTTTTCACGCCTGCCAGCTTGGCCAGCTGATTTTTCGCTAAAATAATGCCGCACCGCGCCTCGGGATCGCCCGCAACGGCCAGCGGATACCCGCGCAGCTGCGGATCATAGAGTTCCTCAATGGACGCATAGCAGGCGTTGATGTCGCTGTGCAGAATCGTGCGTTCCATGGCGTCCTCCGTGCGGTTCCTTCTCTTTCGTGCCCTCATTAAAGTACAAATTTTCGTTTTTGTCAAGAAAAATCGAACAATTTTTCGTTTTGCGCGGAGGAAATCTGCGGCAGAAAAGAAACGGTTTGACAGTACGGCGGGAGATGTGCTATAATAAAGAAAAAGCCCCATCATAAGGAGAAAAATCATGGAATATACGATTCTTCGCGGCGCATCTCCGGTCGGCGGCATGGCGGTACAGATCCGCACGGCCTCCACCCGCATCCTGATCGACATGAGCGCCGACGTTCGCCTCGAGCCGGACTTCCACCCGGAGATCATGCACACGCTCGGCGTAAACGATCAGTCAGCGCCCGACGCCGTCTTCTTCGCGCAGAATTACGGCGACCACGTCAGCCACATTGAAAACATCCGCATCGAAACGAAGATTTTCATGGGTGCGCTCGCCCGTGAGATCATGCTGAAAACGCTGCAGAACACGGAGCCCGAAACCGTCCAAAAGGCGGAAGAGGCCACGCTCCTCGTCTCCGGCGAAAAAATCACGGTCGGCGATATCACCGTCACGCCGTACGCCTTCGGTCCCGTCGGTCGGGAAACGTATCAGTTCCTCATCGAAGCGGACGGCAAGCGCGTTCTCTGCACCGGCGACGTCAAGCCGAACGCAGTCCCGGCAGTCGGTCACGTGGATGCGCTGATCGTAAAGGGCGGCGTTCATACGGCCTGCCCCGAAAGAAAGCCGCTCGCGGACTTCACGAGCCGCTATAAGTACGTGTTCGTGATGGCGCCGTCATCGAATCTGAAGTTCATCGCCTCGCTCGCGGACGAAGCGCCGGACGGACGGCTGTACTGCGACGCTTATCAGAAGACGCTGCTCGATCTCGTCAAGGAGAACGGCTGCTGCGCCTGCATGTCCTCCTGCCCGGAGCTGACCGTCTATGATCCCGAAGCGATCGACGCGCTCCGCGAATCCGGCTTCGTGATGCTCGTGCGTGACAACGTCGCCTTCCGGAATATCGTTTCCGCGTTCGATCCGAAGGAGAGCGTCATCCTCTACACGCTGTGCGACTGCTGCCGTAAAGCGCCGGACAGCACGATCCCGTCCTTCCTCTCTCTCGCCGGCACGTGGGCTCCGTTCCCCGTCTGCCGCGGCGGCTCCTCGCCCGAGGCTCTCACGGCGCTGATCGGCGAATCCACGCCCGACGCCATCATCCCGCTGTGCACCGGCAAGATCGACGCGCTGAAAGAGGCTCTGCCCGGGCAGTCCATCACGGTACTGAACACCGGCGATCCGTACACGATCTGAGTACACGTCACAATCATATGAAAAAGCAGGGGTTGACTCGCGTCCGCCCCTGTTTTTTATTGCCGTCATCCCGTCAGAGGTACCACTCCATCGGATACATCAGATGTTCGATCTCGTCGAGTTCGTCCACGGTGACAAGTCCCGCCGGTGCGCGCAGAACGGACGGGATCCGATTGACGATGGTGGCGCAGGTGTGCTCGACCGTCGCCGGTTTATTTACGGAGAAGACCGTATCGGGCTCGCCCGTGATCTTCCAGTCGCACAGGTCGCCGTCATCCGGGCCGTACACCTTACCGATGCACCGCGTCTCGATCACGGGTCCCTGGAACGTCTCCGTCGTCACGACTGCCGCCATGCCGATGCAGTTTCCTGCCGGGATCCACGCGCCGAGCGTTTCCGAATAGAGCTTTTCCCGATGGAAATACGGCACGCACTTCTGTGTTTCGGCCTTGATCGTCAGCCCGAGCTTCGCCGCGAGCGCCTCGTTCGAATTCCACACGTACGACGGCTCGATCGTCTCGGGATGCGCGATCTGCCGCTCAAATTCATCCGGCGTGAGACCGACACCGTGCGCCTTGGCGAGCGCCAGCCCGTACTCCTCGACGTTGTAGGAGACGTCGCCTTCGATTTTGTCGATCCGATGGCAGCCGCCCGCGATCAGCGCCGCGAGATTCACCCAGAAAATATCCTCCATGCCGCTTCCGACGAAGGTACAGCCGTGCTCCTTTGCCGTCACGTCAAGGTGATTCGCCCGGACGGGATCGGTGGTGCGGCAGTACGTCGCCTCCTCGCAGGTGGTGATCACGCTGATCCCCCGCGAGAGGCATTTCATGAAGTGCTCATAGCAATCGCTGACCAGACTGAACAGCGTCACAACGGCGATATCGGCGTCCGTCTCGTCGAGCACCGCGTCCGCGTCGTCCCGGATCAGGATCCCCGTCTTATGACCGAATCCCGCGTAGTCTCCGATGTCCTTCCCGACGACAGCGGGGTCAATGTCGATCGCTCCGACGATTTCCGCACCGCTCTCCCACAGATACCGCAGGATCGTTTTGCTCATTTTTCCGCAGCCGTACTGCACTACTTTGATTTTTCTCATCCGTTTGGATCATCCTTTTTTCGTAAATTAGAATAGCAGCTGATCATAGGATATGCAAATCCGGCCGACAATATGTGGAAATCGTGCGTTTTTTCGGAGAAATAAAAAAAGAGCCGTATGTGGCTCTTCTTTTATGGGAAATGAGGCTTTATGGCTGAAGTTCGGCGAGCAGCCGGATCTCTTCTTCAAGCAGTCGGAAGACTTTGGCGACGAGATACCCGTCCGCGATCGCGTGATTCATCCGCACCGTCACCGGCATCATGAGCCGTCCGCCTTCCTCACGGTAGCGCCCCCAGTTGATGATCGGCGCAAAGTACAGATATCCGTCCGGCAGCTCCACGTTCAGCGAATCGTAGGAGAGCCACGAGACGTACGATGCGTCAAACCAGTTCGGGTGATTCGCGGCGTCGAGGCCGTAATCCCGCGTCTGCTTGGCCGCCTCGATATCCGCGCGGCAATGCTCGTAAAACTCTGCGTAATCCGGGTAATAGGTCGTATAGACGGGCGTGCAGGTCTCCGTATCCTCGTGGAAAACGTACTGCGCCGGATGCACGACGTCGTAGCAGATCAGCTCGTCCGTCTGCCAGAGATACCCCATGCGGTAATCCTCACGGCTGTTCAGCACTTTTGAGAGGATATAGAGAAAATTGATATAGAATTTCGTCCCCGTCCGGGTCGAGAACGCTTTCAGTTCCGTCACGTCGATCCGCGCCGTCATGGATACGGAACATTTGCAGTCCTCCGAAAAATGCCGGAAAACGCCTTTTCTGTAATAGGTCTCCCGGTCGATCACGCGATAGTTCATTCTGCCGTATTCTCAACCTCGTCAGCGTCCGTATCGAACGCCATGAATTTCCGATTCACGTACACGAGCAAACCGTCCGCCCCTTCTTCGGCCGACAGATATTCTTTCTCCGATACGAGGAACTGCAGGCTGCAGCCATCCTCCGTCTTAAAGAAGAGCGCGTATTCCGGTCCGCCCGTCGGCGCATCATACCGATGTCCGAGCAGGACTGACAGCGGCTCGCCCGAATAATCGCCGACCGTGCAGCATTTTTTCACGAGCCGGGCGCGGACCTCCGTCAGCTCCGGGATTTCACCGTCCGTCAGATCCGCCTCGGATTTTTTCTCTGATTTCGAGAGCGCGATCCCCGCGGAAACCACAACCGCAAGCAGCGCCGCGCCGAGTACCAGCGCACCTTTGACCGTACCAAATGGCAGCATATCGTACCTCCTTATGCCGATCCCGTCTTTTCGAAAAGAGCCATTGTGGCTCTTCTTTTTATGGGAAATGATTGAGCTTTTATGAATGAAGTCCGGCGCGCGCCATGTCGCAGAGATCTGCCGCCACTTCGTCAATGGCGTAGGTCGTTCTGCCGATCATGTAGGTGCGCACGGTGTTGTTGAAGCACTCGTACCAGTAGGCGGGAATTCGGTCAATGCCGATCACCGCGCCGAGAATACTGCCGACCGTTGCGGCGGTGCAGTCATTGTCGTAGCCCATGGCAACCGTCTGCCCGATGGCCTTCGTAAAATCGAGGCCGCCGAGATGGAGCCCGAACACGACCAGGCACGCGTTATTGTTCGTATGGACGTGAGACTGCTCGCCGAAACGTTCTGCGATTGCCGCGATCCCGTCTTCGTAGGTGCGAATCTTCGGGCACGTTTCAAACGCCCATGCGAGATCGTGATACAGGAGACAGTCCGTCGGAATTTCCTTCATCCCGATGCGAAGCGCCTCCATCGGATCGTCTGCCGTAAACGCCGCCGCTTCTGCCGCCGCGAAGTACATTTCGCCGTAGATGCCGTTGCGTCGGTGCGAGAGATACGCATCCCGATAGCCATATGCCGCCGCACGGTGCGGGTCGCCTGCCGCCGCATACGCAAACGCATCCGCCCGAATGTCCGCGCCGATCCACTGGCAGTACGGATTGTCGATCTCCGCCGCTTTTTCAGCCGGAATGCCCGCCTTCAGATTGCGGAGCGCCACTTCTTCCGCGGTGCAGGCGTGCGGCAGATATTTCTTCCACGCTTCGCCGACGTCCGCCGTCGTAAAGTTCGGGCCGTATTCCTTCAGAATCTGATAGCCGAGCAGCGTATAGGTGATGTCGTCATCCACGCCCGCGCAGGCCACATGACCGCGCTGTAAATTCGTTCGCTTGATGTCGAAGAGAGCCCCCTCCGCATTCGGAACAGCCTTCCAGTAGTTTTCCGGCGGATACTCCATGCCCGCCTGTTCCGCAAACGCCTTGATGGAATAATGCTTCCAGCCTTCGATCGGTGCGCCGAGCATACAGCCCGCAAAACGACCGTTCAGGGCGCCGAGCATCCGCTTTTCGAGATTCGGAAGTTCCTTCGCCGGTACGTTGCCGCCTTCGGAAAGCGCTGCGATTTTTTCGTATTCGTTCGGCTCGCGTGCGGCAAGGAGCGGTTCCTCCGGCAGCGCGTTCAACTCCGCTTCGATCGTCCTTAAGGATTGATTCAATTTATCAAGAGCAGCGGCGGCATCGTCGTAGTTGTTGTATTCACACTGCAGCCACACAAAATCGCGGAATCGGTCGATTTCCGTTCGCAAGGCGGCCATTTTCTCAGTCGGGTAACGGTACATGATGATTGCCTCACTTATTCAAAACACAAAAGGAAAGCCCGTGTCCGAAAATCAGGCGACGGGCTTTTTTCCGTTTTATATTGCTTATTCAGCAACAACGACCGGTGCTTCGGGCGCGTTCTTCTTGACGCTCTCGATACCGTTCAGGCAGCTTGCCTTGGCCTTGTAGCCTTCGGAAACCGCGATGATCTGGCCGTTCTTTGCCTTCAGACGGAAACGGAATTCGCCTGCTTTGTCGGTGTAAACTTCGAACTTCGGGTTCTTGACAGTCTCGAAGCCTTCTGCGGTCTGGTCTTCTACGCCGCCGACGCAGTTAGCGCGGACGCTTTCGATGCCGTTCTTGCAGGATGCTGCGGAGCTGTAAACTTCGGAGGTGGCGATCACTTCGCCGTTGGATGCGACGAGGTCAAACTTGAAACCGGTCTTCGTTTCCTTAAAGATGAACTTTCCCATGGTGCATTCCTTTCTCGTTTATAAGATAAGTTGTTGTTCGTGCGGGTTTTCTCGTTGTTTCTATTATAAATCAAAATAACACAGATGTCAAGTGCGGATTTTCGTCACGTTCGTTTTGTATCAAGGACGAAAAAGAGAGGCCGCCCGTACAGACAGCCTCTCAGATTCAGTTGGATTTATTTGACGAATGCTTCGCAGAAGCGGTGGAGGAACGCCGCAACGACCGCACGGGTTGCATCCGCAGTGGGATAAAGCGCGCCGTCTACGTCGTCGATCAGTTCGTTATCAAGTGCCCAGAACATCGGAGCCTTGGCGTAATCGTCAATGTCGAATACGTCATCGAAGCTCAGGAAGTTGGACTCTTCGTCAATGGCAACGTCGTAGCCCTTGTACTGTGCGTAACGGTACATGATAGCAGCGAGCTGTTCGCGGGTCACAGGATCGTTCGGACCGAACTTATCGTTGCCGTAACCGAGGACGATGCCCTGGCCATTAGCCCAGACAACAGCCTTCTCGTACCAACTGCCCTCTTCAACGTCCGTGAAGACGTTGTCGTTCATGAACGCCGGTTCGCCTTCCAGACGGTAGAGGATCGTTACGATCATGCCGCGGCTCAGCGTGACGTAAGGCGCGAACTTCGTGTCGGATACACCGATCATCAGATCGTTGTCGTACACGTACGCGACGTCGTCATACAGATCAGCGGGAACGTCGTCGAACGGGAACACCTTTTCAACGGGCGTGACGTCGTCTTCGGATTCATCCGTTTCAGGCTCAATTTCCGGAACGATAACAGGATCGCCGACCGGCTTGATTTCCTTCGGGTCAGCCGTAACGTCGCCGCCGCCGATCGGAAGCAGCGCCCACTTCGAATCGATCAGGAGGTCACCGATCGTGCCGGCCGGGATCAGCTTGGTGCTGCCGCCGAGATCACGACACGTCCAGCCGAGGAACAGTGCAGCCGGCTTTACGGGTTCTTTGAAAATGATCTCGTCTTCAACCGTGTAGACGGGCGGATTCGGATTCTTGATCGCATTGTGCGTGTTGTATTCGATGTCGTAAATGATGACTTCCCACGCGGCGTAGAAGGTCTTGTCACCGATCTCGTCGTTGCCGAACGCCGGGATGGGATCGCCTTCAAGCGCTGCGTTGTCGTACCAGCCGAGGAACAGGTAGCCCTTGCGGATGCCGTCAGCGAGAGTCACTTCGTCTTCGACCGTGTAGGTCGTTACGTTCGTATTCGTGGCGGGAGAGACGGAGTTGCCGTCATTCAGCACGTATTCGATGTCGTAGATGATGACTTCCCACTTTGCGTAGAACGTCTTGTCACCGATCTCGTCGTTGCCGAAGGAGGTAA
>JAZUKT010000189.1:0-4110 GCA_045643445.1 Eubacteriales bacterium | reverse complement strand
CGGGGAGTGGGTACGTGCCGTCCTGCTCTATCGGGTTCTGAGTGGCCAGCACGAAGAACGGCTCCTCGAGCGCGTAGCTCTGACCCGCCACGGTGACGCGGTGCTCCTGCATCGCCTCAAGCAGCGCGGACTGTGTCTTCGGGGTCGCACGGTTGATCTCGTCCGCCAGCACGATGGAGGAAAAGATCGGGCCCTTCCTGAAGCGGATGAAGGTTTTTCCGTCCGCGTCGTTTTCAAGCACGTTTGTGCCGGTCACGTCAGCGGGCATCAGGTCGGGCGTAAACTGGATGCGGGAGAAGGGCAGGTCGAACGCCTGACCGAGCGAGCGCACAAGGCGTGTTTTTCCGACGCCCGGTACGCCCTCCAGCAGGACGTTGCCGCCCGCGATCATGGCGGTTACGGTGTCGCGCACGACGTCCTTCTGTCCCACAAGGTCCTTTTCTATCTCGGCGATGATCCGCTGACAGCTGTCGGCAAATTTTTCGATTTCCATCGGCATTTTTCATTTTCCTCCGTTTTTGAGTTTTTCAAAATACTCGTTCATGATATTCGTCGTGGTATCCGGCAGTATTCCTTTTTCGACGTCAGACGCGAATCCGGCACTGTAAGCGGCGAACACCTGTCCGTATTCAACGATCCTCCGGCTGTCCGGGTCGTAAACCGAATCGGTCATCTGATTCTTCCCTGTTCCGGTTCCGGTTTGATTTCCGCCCGCTTCGTTATCTCCATCCGGCGGAGCTCCATCTCCGCCTTCGGATTTCCCGTCATTGCCGCCCTGACCGTTATCGTCCTTTTGCTGTTCATCGCCGTCGTCCTTACCGTCCTCTTTTTTCTGTCCGCTGCCGTCGTTCTGTTCTTCTTCTCCCTGCTCCTCCCCGCCCGGAGGCGGCAGGTTCTGCTTTGCCTCCTCAAGCATCTGTTGAAGCTGCTCGCCGAGTTCTTCGGCGGCATCCGCCTCCTGCTGGCCGTCGGCGCCCGCTTGAGCTTGTTCCACGTCTTTGCCGATTTGTTCAGATGCCTGATCCAAAACCTCCTGATCCTGCTCGCCCGATTGGCTGTTCATCAGGCTCTCGCCCAGCTGCTGCGCTTCCTTCGCGAGCCGCTCCTTCAGACCTGCGTCGGCGCCGCTGTTCTCTATGGCTTCCATCATCTGATCAACGAGATCTCCGATAGCCGCTTCACGATCCTTAACGGGTTCCATGGCCTGTGCGCCGGGCAGGATCAACAGTGTGATGATGGCGGCCATACCGATGCACGAAGCGGCAGCCGGCCATTTTTTGATGCGCAGTTTTATATCCTGCGGGTCGATGCCTGCCATGCGCCTCATGGTGTCAGCTCGCTGTGCACCGGCTGCGGGTGTCGTGTTACCGGCATACTCCAGCATGGTCCCGACGCGATCATCCATGATCATTTCATCCAGTCGGGCTGCGGTCTTCTGATACGTCGGTCTGAACATAAGCAGAAAACAAAATGTAAAACCTCCGGTCAGCAGCACGATGCAGGACAGAATGATCACGAGGCGCTTATCCATTTCGGGGATGAACAGCCGCAGGATACACGGCGTCAGGGCAAGCACAGAAACAGCCAGCCCCGAAAGGATCAGCGATCTCAACACGGATTCCTTTGCAAGACGCTGCCTGAACGGCTTCAATAATGCGATGATATTCACGTTCCGCTCCTTTCTGCCTGGGATTTGCGGTTTTTGTCCTTTCTTAGTCGAACTCGACTTCGATGTGATCGAATCCTGACGCTGCCGTGCCGGTCGTCAGGTCTATAACGACCATCCGCGTGACCTGTAAATCGCGCGGATCGGACACGTCTGTGCAAGGAACAAAGAGGCATTTCCCGTCATATTGGCACCTATTTCTTAGGTTGACGTATCGGGGGTCGATTCCCAAAAGATGCTTGTCTTTTCGGATCTTCATCATCCGACCGGCGTTCTTACCGTCGATTGAAGACTGCCATAGTTCTCCGTATTCCGGCTTGTACAGAAAAACGCCGTAGGCCGGATCATCCGGGTGCAGCTCTTCAAGCCCCTGACGTATATATATTTCCTTATCTCCGATTACGATACCGCCGTTTGATTTCGTTACCTCCCCGGTTGCCAAGTTGAGCCAGACAATATCTTCTCTGTTGTCACCGTAGATTTTGAACCGGATGAAGCCCTCTTTTTCCGATGGCCGACCGGACTCCATGCAAAGCGAATCGAGGTCATTGACGTCCGCATGGATAAAGGCATCCGGCAGGATATACGACACGTTTTCCCCGATCGACTCACATCTGATACACATGACAGATTCTCCGGTATCCACGTCGTATCGGTACAGGCCGTCTTGCTTTTCTCCCATGTAGAACACGAAGTGGTCAAATGCGCATATCGAGTTGACCACCGGCTGACCGTCGTTTGTTATAAGATCCTGCACTTCACCCGTTGCAAGGTCTATGCACACGGTGCGGGATTTGACGTCGAAATCCGTTTTGTTTCCGTATGCCTTTCCGTCCTTTACGAGCACCATATCAAGACTCATGGTGTTCATGTCGGCCTTATATTCTTCCCGCATATCGGACATATCAAGTGCCGATGAGAATATACACGCCGGCCATGACCAGGTCAGGTAATACAAACGGTCGTCAGCGACAATGATTGTCAACATGATATTCAAGTTCGGCACTGTCGGATTGCCTTTAAAGTCTTGAATAGACAATGAATCAAAGGTTTCTCCGGTCAGCTTGTTGTATATCAGATATATAGCATCACTATTCGGAGTCATGTTCAAATAAAAATAGTAGAACGGTGTATTGAAAGAGCTCGCATTGTGTAGATTCATGGTCTTATTATTGTTGTACAGGTCGATCAACTCCTGCTTCGTCATACCGGCATAAGGATTGACGATCGGATCGGGGATGCGTATATCCTGTCGGTCGGTTTCCGTTAAAATGTCGGAATCATGGACAGATTCATCTTCATGCACCGTTTCAGGCCCATGTGCGGGACGGTTGAAGATCCGCTCAAAGGTACCGTTCCCGACCGCCAGTATGGTCATGTATACGGTCAATGCCGCAACGCAGATACAAGCCGCAACGGCTGCGACCGGCCACGGGCGGTGTTCTCTTTTTTTAGAGTTGCTCACTGTCTTCTCGTCACTCATGAAGGTCTCCGCTTCGATGATCATGTCATCCCGTATACAATCCAGCAATCTGAACGCGTTTTCCCCTTTCATAACCGATACCCCCTTTCATTCAGATACAACCGCAGCTTTTCGCGTGTCGTTAAAAGTCGTTTGCTGACATTTTTTACATTCATATCGGTTTCTTCCGCTATGTCCTTCAAGGCCTGAGCGTGATAGTAGCGCAGGACGAAAATCACACGGTCTCTTTGCTTTAGCGAACTCAAAAAATTGTTGATGTCCTCCTTCAGCTGCGTCTCCTGATCGTCGGGAAGGTCATCCGGCGCGGCTATGCAGTATTCAAGTTCGTCGAGTGCGACCACCATATCACGGTCTCGTTTGGCGGCGTGCACGAAATGCCATCGGTTGATAGCGAGCCGTCTGACGATATGTCCGAAATACACCTTGAGCGGATTCGGTTTGTCCGGCGGAATATGATTCCACGCAGCACACCACGTATCGTCCACACATTCCTCCGCATCCTCTGCGTTATGCAGGATGTTCATGGCGATCGTGCTGCAGTATGTACCGTATTTCTCACTGCTTTCCGCGATTGCTTTTTCATTTCTTGATAAAAACAACGCTATGATCTCATTGTCTTCCATGCGGGTCTCCCTTCTTTTTCTATTCGAAGTATGTACATTTCGAATCCGGAATGTTTAGCCTCATTCATAAATACAGCATCCGGATCGGATATTCGCCATATTCCTAAAATAAATAACGAAATTTCTGAAATATGGCAGAAAAATCTGATCTTTCGGTGCGTGGTACACGACAATAGTCTGTTTTGCAGTCACAAAATCGCCGGAACGAAAAAGCCGACGGCTCATCGCCGTCGGCATCTTTACTATAACACGGGTTCAATTTTTTGTCAATTCCGAGGAAGCACGGAAATGATGCCAAAAAAGCACTTTACAAATTGTTTACGATTTGTTCTCGATAT
>JAZUKT010000188.1:0-4596 GCA_045643445.1 Eubacteriales bacterium | reverse complement strand
AGGTGACCGTGGACTGCACGATGTACGAGATCGACCGCGACTTTACGGACGGCGATCCGATCCCGATCGGAAAAGCCTGCCGGAATATGGAAGTTTTGCTGCTCGACGAAGCGGGAAGAGTTGTCCCGGACGGCGAGCCCGGCGAGATCTCGGTGCGCGGCATCGGACTGGCGCTCGGTTATTACGGCGATCCCGAAAAAACGGCGGCTGCCTTTATACAGAATCCGCTCTGCCCGGACTGGCCCGACCGGCTTTATAAGACCGGTGATATCGGACGCATCGGCCCGGACGGGAACCTCTATTTTCTCGCGCGGCGGGATGATCAGATCAAGCACGGCGGCTATCGCATCGAGCTTGGGGAAATCGAGACGGCGCTGTCGGCCATTGACGGGATCCGCGGCGCGATGTGCTTCTTCGACGCCGAAAACGACAAGATCGTGGCGGCTGTGGAGACGAGCTGTACTCCTGCGGAACTTGCGGCCGACGTGAAGGAACGGGTGCCGAAATATATGGCGCCGAACGAATGGCTGATCCTCGGACGGATGCCGCAGACGGCGAACGGCAAGATCGACCGCGCGGCGATAAAGGAACGGTATTTCCATGAACAGCACGGCGAAAACTGACGAACTCTTCCGCCTCAGCGAACGGTATTTCCGCCCGGGCGTGATCACGAACTTTTTCCTCGACCGCGCGGCGGCGGAATCGGAACTGGAAGCGGGAACGCTGACGGTACGCCCGTTTGACGGCGGATTTGCCGTCCTGCGTGAGAGGGAAGGCTACCGGCTGATGCAGTTTTCGATCATGCCGGACGCAGAACTCCCTGAAATGCCGCCTCATACGGTAACGGAAGTGCCGATGCGGGCGCGCGGCGGTGACGAAAAAAAGGTTATGCAGCTGCTCGCCGACGACGGCTTTGCGCTTCTGTTCCGGCGGATCCGGCTGACGCGGCTGCCCGATGAAACGACCGGCTCGACGGACCCCTGCATCACGACGGCAACGGCGGATGACATGCCCGCGGCGCTCGCGCTGATGAAAGCGTGCTTTGATCGGCGGACGGGATGCCTGCCGACGGCGGACGAACTCCGCGAAGAGCGCGTCTACGTATATCGGCAGGAGGGCGAAATCGTCGGATGCCTCCACGAAAAGGACGGACGTGCGGCGAGTGAGCTCCGGCATCTCTGCACGGCTTCGTCGGTACGCGGAACGGGCATCGCTTCCCGGCTGACGGACGCATACCTATCAAATTGCACGAAAAAATCACGGGTCTGGGTGCGCGAAGATTACGCCGCCGCCCGGCACGTTTATGAATCCCGCGGATACAGTCCGGACGGCATGATCTCTCTGGTCATGGCGAAGGACTGACGGCCGCGAACGAAAGGAACTACATACGATGGATGACAAAACGAAACTGCTCGCCCTGCTCGGCGATATCTGCCCGGACGTGGATTTTGCGGCGGAAGAAAATCTCATTGACGACGGCCTGATCGAATCGCTCGATCTCGTGACAATCGTCTCGGAGATCATGGCACAGTTCGACGTGGAGATCAGCGTGAACGATCTTCTGCCGGAGAACTTCAACTCCGCCTCGGCCATGCTTGACCTGATCAACGCGAAACGGAACGGCTGATATGACGTTTCTTTCGGTAACGTTTCTGCTGTTTCTCGCCGCGTCGCTCGTTCTCTATTATCTGCTCCCGAAAAAGTTTCAGTGGATCATTCTCCTGGCGGCGGGAGCAGTTTTTTATCTGTGGGGCGGCGTTAAGACAGCCGGTTATCTCCTTTTCTCGATCGCGGTGACGTACGCGGCCGGCCTCGGACTGGAAGCGCTCAACCGTCACCGCGGCACGATCCCGAAGGATGACAAAGCGCGGCTCGACGCGAACAAACGGGCGCGTAAGGCAGTCTGCGCGGCGGCGATCCTCCTCAATTTCGGAATGCTTTATATGATCAAGTATTTCGGCTTCACGGAAGAAATCGTCGTCGGCCTTGTCCGCGCGCTCGGCGGAAGCTGGAATCCTCCGACGGTATCGTTCCTTCTGCCGCTCGGCGTGTCGTTCTACGTCTTCCAGTCAACGGGGTACGTGATCGACCAGTACCGCGGCAAGTATCCGGCGGAGCACAATCCGGCGAAGTTCGCCCTGTTCGTATCGTTCTTCCCGCAGATGGTACAGGGCCCGATCAGCCGGTTCGATTCGCTCGCGCCGCAGCTGTTCGGCGGACATGATCTCCGGGCGGAGAATCTGCGCGACGGCATCCTGCGCTTCATGTGGGGCTGCTTCAAAAAGATGGTCATCGCGGATCGGGCGGCCGTGGCGGTTTCCGCTTTCTTTGCGGAGAGCGGCGCTTATTCCGGCTCCGTGATCGCGTTCTCCGTTCTGCTCTACTGCATCAATCTGTACGCGGACTTCTCCGGCGGCATTGATATGACGGTCGGAGCGGCGCGGATGTTCGGCATCACGCTGGACGAAAACTTCCGCCGACCGATCTTTGCGACCTCGCTGTCGGAATACTGGCGGAGATGGCATATTACGCTCGGCGGCTGGATGCGGGACTACGTTTTCTATCCGCTTTCTCTTTCGCCCGCGTTTACGAAACTCGGACGGTGGGGCAGAAAGCACCTCGGCGGCCGCGTCGGCAAGATCCTGCATACGTCGGCGGCGACCTTCGTCGTGTATTTTCTCATCGGTCTCTGGCACGGCGCGAATTTCCCCTATATTGCCTACGGTTTCCTGAACGGCCTCATCATTACGTCGTCTCTTCTGCTTGCCGACGTGTACGCGGACTGGCGAAAAAAACTGCACGTTAAGGCGGATTCGACCGGCTGGCGGCTGTTCGGCATGGCGCGCACGTCGCTGATCGTTTTTTTCGGCCGGTATATCACCCGTTCGCCGCGGCTTCTGACGGCGTTCTCGCTGATCGGCCGTACCTTTGCGGATTTCCGCGTCGGCGATCTGTTCTCGGGCGTGCCGCTCACGCTCGGACTCGGCGTCGGCGATTATCTGATTATCGCGCTTTCGACGGCGGCGGTGCTCGTCGTTGAATATATAGAAGAAAAGCACGATCAGCCGATGACGGACGTTCTCGCAGAGCAGTCTGGCCTTGTGCAGTGGATCGTGATGGCGGCGCTGATGACGGCGCTATTGCTGTTCGGTATTTTCCGCGGCAGTTATATCGCCTCGGAATTCATTTATATGCAGTATTAACGGAATGTGAGTTCTTATGAAAAGAAAGATGACGGCGTCCGGCTGGCTGGCGGCTTTTGCTGCAACGGCGGTGCTTCTCGCGCTGCTGCTTGCCGGATTCAACTGGCTCACGGATCCGTTCGGCGTATTCGGCGACCCGGTGCTCGGCTGGTGGTCAGCGGATATGACGAACAATCCGCGCACGGCGAAAATATCCTATCTCGCCGATCATTGGGATGACTACGATTCCTATCTGGTCGGATGCTCGTCCACGTCCTCCTTCCCGAAGGCGGCGTTCGACGAGGCCTTTGACGCGCAGTTTTATAATCTGATCGTCTACGGCGCGGATATGCTCGACTCCGAAGAGACGATCCGCTATCTGATCGCGCACGACGACGTAAAAAACATCGTGCTGAACGTCTATATCGACAACGCCGTGGTGTACGATGACGAATCCAATCCGTACACGCATTCGATGACGCCCGCGGTGGACGGCTCGGATCCGATCCCGTTCTACGCGCGGTTTCTGTTTGCGAATCCGGCTTACGGCTTCGATAAACTGAAAAACCGACTTGCTGATACCTGGCTGTCGCAGCCGTTCGACGTGTTCGATGAAGTGTCCGGCTCCTATGATAAGGTGCGCCGCGACGCCGAACCGATCGGGGATCTCGAACATTATCTCGAGGCGTACCCGGTCTTCGCCGATTATCCGACGGCGGCGTACACGATGCCTCATGCCGACGACTGCGTCGAATCCGTCGAGCGGATCGCGGCGCTCTGTCGGGAAAACGGCGTGTCGCTGACTGTGGTCACGGCGCCCGTGTATCAGGATTATCTCGCGTATTTTGATCTCAACGAAGTGAAAGCCTTCTGGCGCGCGCTTGCCGACGTGACGGATTTCTGGGATTTTTCATCTACCTCCGTCAGCACGGAACCGCGGTGGTTCTACGACAGCACGCACTTCCGCAACGCGGTCGGTGAAATGGCGGCGGCGCGGATCGCGGGAGACGACAGCGTCTGGATGCCGGACGATTTCGGCACGCTCGTGACGGCGGAGAACGCGGACGCATATCTCGCAACCTACGGAAATCCCGTGCCGTATGCCGATCTGACGGCGGAGGTGCCGGTGCTCATGTACCATCATCTGGCCGGGAGCGAGACCGGGGATATGATCGTGTCGCCCGACGCTTTCCGCGAGCAGATGGAGACGCTGACGGCGGCGGGCTACGAGACCGTTTCGCTTGACGAGCTGTACGGCTACGTCGTGCGCGGCGAAGATCTGCCGGAGAAGCCGGTCGTGATCACGTTCGATGACGGCTACCTCAGCAATTACGAACTGGCCTATCCCGTTCTGCGCTCGCTCGGCATGAAGGCGGCGATCTTCCCGATCGGAGCACAGCTCGGCTGCGATACC
>JAZUKT010000187.1:0-1893 GCA_045643445.1 Eubacteriales bacterium | reverse complement strand
AAGGTGTCGTCCCGGGCGAATGCGGAACTCGACTGCGCGTCGGTCTGCCGGTCGTTCGGCGGCGGCGGACATACGAGAGCGGCAGGCTGCACGATCACGGCGGCCTCTGCCGAAGAGGCGATGGAAACGGCTGCGGCCGCGTTCTCCGCGCTCATCGGCTGATGATACGATAGGAAAACGATTATGTCAAAGAGAAAGCCGGACACCGTTACGGGTGTTCTGATCCTCAATAAATACGCCGGCGCGACGTCGCATCACATGATCTCCGTCTGCCGGAAATTGTACGATACGCCGCGCGTCGGTCATACGGGCACGCTCGATCCGATGGCGACGGGGGTGCTGCCGATTTTGCTCGGACGGGCGGTCAAGGCGTCCGATTACGTCATGATGCACGACAAGGAATACGTCTGCGAAATGAAACTCGGGCTGACGACCGATACGGAGGATGTGACCGGCACGGTGCTGACGACCTCCGACGATATCCCCGGGGAGGACGCGGTGCTCGACGCGATCGGCCGCTTCGTCGGGAAAATCCGGCAGATCCCGCCGATGTACTCCGCGATCAAGGTCGGCGGCCGGAAACTCGTCGATATCGCGCGCGAGGGCGGTGAAGTCGAACGTCAGCCGCGGGAAGTGGAAATCTACTCGATCGAGCCGGAGAAGATCGACGAGCGGACGTATAAAATGCGGGTGAACTGCTCGAAGGGCACCTACATACGCACGCTCTGCGCCGATATCGGAAAAACGCTCGGCTGCGGCGCGGTCATGTCGTCGCTCGTGCGGACCAGAACGGGAACATTCACGCTCGACGACTGCGTCACGGTGGAACAGCTCGACGCGATGACGTTTGAGGAAAGGCTGACCCTGCCGAAGCCGGTCGAGTCGCTGTTTCTCGATCTGCCCGCGCTCGATCTGCCGGACTTTTTCGCCAAACTGATCCGGGGCGGCGCGGACGTCTATCAGAAAAAAGTGCACACCGATTACCCGGACGGCACGCTCCTCCGGCTGAAAAACAAGGGCGAGTTTTTCGCGCTCGGCCGTACCATGACCGTAGACGGCGCGCCCGTCATCCGCTCGGAAAAACTGTTCGTCCTGTAATACCGCATCAAGGCATCCGGCGATCCGCGTGATCGTGCGGGTGCTTTTTCACAGCCGGAAAAATCGCGCCGATGCCCTTGCGCCCGCGCCGGAATTGTGATATAATAAACCTATACTGACGGAATCTGACCATACGGACAACCGATGTGACGGGGAGGACTTTCTGCATGAGGATCCATACCATCCATATTTTATCTTTCGGCGGACTGCGTGAAAGAGAATTCACGCCAGGAGACGGGGTCAACGTCTATTACGGAGAAAACGAGACGGGCAAGACCTCAGTCGCCATGTTCGTCAAATTCATGCTGTACGGGCTGAATCCGAGACCCGATACGGCGGACGGGCTGTCGGAACGGATCCATTTCGTGAACCGGGAGACCGGGCAGGCGGCAGGCTGGATGACCGTCGAAACGGCGGACGGCGTGATCTGGCGGATCGAGCGTGCGCTCATTTTGACGGGCGAAGGCACGGCGAAGGAACGGGTGCGTATCGTCAATACGAAAACGTCCGACGTGATCAACGGACAGAATCCGGGCGAATACTTCTTCGGGGTGCCGGAGGTGGATTACACGGCTACCTGCTTCGTGGCGCAGAACGTGCGGCTGAAACCGGGCACGGTGAACGTCGGCACGCAGAGCGGAACGGGGCTTGCTCGGGCGATCGAAACGCTGAACGGAAACGACGCGGCAGACGAGATTGAGACGCTCGAAAAACGCCGCGCGGCACTTGTCGAGGTACAGACTGCTCCCCGGACGGACGCTGCGGAGATCGAATCGCTCACGGCGTCGCTCGACG
>JAZUKT010000186.1:0-4930 GCA_045643445.1 Eubacteriales bacterium | reverse complement strand
CCGAACGCGCTCCGCTATCTCGAAGACGACGTGCTCACCTCGTGCGAGCCGTACGTGCCTTACCGCACCGGGCGGCTGTGCGATTCCGCCCTCGCCACGGGAGAAGGAGACGTCGGCGAAATACGCTGGACGGCGCCGTATGCCGCGGAATGCTACTACTCCGCCCGCCAGTTCGGGAAAAAGGTGCATCCCGTCGCCTGCGGACGCTGGTTTGAAGCCGCGAAGGCCGTCTCTCTCCCGCGCTGGATCAGAACGGCCGCCCGGCATCTCACGGAGGACACCATGCCTGCCGCCCGCGATCTGCTCCGCTACGACGACGTCGTTCATTTCACCTGATCCCATCAACAGAAAGGAAATCCCATGGAAGAGGACAATATTCCGACCGCGCTGGCCGCGTATCTGAATCAGGCGGCACTCATCACGGTCATTCCCGAGGCGTGGCGGGAGGACGCCGCTTCTCTCTGGCTCGCCGGAACGGCCGAAACGATCCGCGAATACGTGGACGGATCCGCCATCGCCGTCGTGCCGTTTGAGGTGAGAGTCCGCTGCGGCGGCGTTTCGGTCAAGAACCGTCTCGACGCCGTCGCCCTTCTCACGCGGCTCACCGCCTACGTCCGCCGGAATCCGCCGGAATCCGCCGTTCTCCCGCTGACCGACGCGAAGGTCGTCGCTGCCTCCGGGCCGTCGAAATCCACCGTGTACGACGACGGCACCGAGGAATACCGCGCCTCCTTCGTGCTCCGGTTCTTCCGGGAAGCCCCGGCCGAGAGCTGACCGGCGCACTATCTACTATCTGAAAGGAAAACGCCATGTCTCTTGTCAAACGCTCCGAGCGCCGTCACTACATGAACACCGGCACTCAGCAGACCCCCGTCTGGTCGCTCATCGGAGAAGGCTTCACCGCCTTTACCGAATCGAAAAATCCGGTCAGCAGCCAGCGCCGCTACATCCACGAATCCACCAAACGCACCGACGTCACCGGCTACGCGCCCGAGATCGACTACGAACTCGAAGTGTACAGCGGCTCGGACGTCATTGAAAAAATCCGCACCATCACCGACCGCGAATACACCGGCGACGACGCACAGGTCGACATTCTCTGCGTCGATCTGTTCGATCCGACCGAGGTGGCAGGCGTCTATCACGCGGTTCGCCGTCCGTTCTCCGTCATTCCCGACGAATGCGGCGACGGCACCGACGCGCTCTGCTACACCGGCACGATGAAGGCGTCCGGCCCGCTCACCGAAGGCCGCTTCGTCCTCTCGACCGGCGTCTTCACGGCAGACTAAATCCGAGAAAGGAGACCGACAGCATGAACAGAATCTGGAACTGGAACGGACATGAGTATCCGTTCGACGTGAGCGATCCCGCCTGCACCGAGGCCGTTACGGAGGCGCTCGCCGCGCTGGAAGCAGACGCGAAACGCCTCGAAGCACGCCCGCATCTTACGACTTCCCAGACGCTCCGCGGCCACTGCGCCATCGTCATCCGCTTCTTCAACACCGTATTCGGCGAAGGAGCAGGACGCGAGATCATCGGTTCCCGCGACAGCGCCGGCGTGGCGGACGAAGCCTATCTCGACTTCATCTACTTCATAAACGGGCAGATCGCCGCCTTCTCCCGCATCCGGGAAGAGGTCGTCAGCCGTTACGAAGAGCGCCTTGCCGCGCTGTCCGAGGGGCAGGTGCCGCCGTGCGAGACCGCGTAACGCTCACCGCTCCGCTTCCCCGTACGATCACGGTGCGCGGCGAAAAGATCCCCGTTCTGACCGACTTCCGCCGCTGGATCCTCCTGACCGAGCTGATGGAATCGCACGAGGCCGACGCCGTCACCCGGGCGGAACTGGCGCTTCGTACCGTCTGTCCCGATCGCCCGATCCCGACGGACGGCGAAGAATTTGCCGATCTGCTCGCGGCGGTGACGGCGTTCGCCAATCCGTTCGGGGAGAAGCGCACGCCGTCCGCCTCCGCCGGGGAAGCGCCGCTCGTCTTCGACTTCGAGGAGGACGCCGCGCGGATCGCCGCCTCGTTCCGGCTCGCCTACGGGATCGATCTGTTCACGGCGCGGCTTCACTGGTGGGAATTTCTCACCCTGCTGCGCTCGCTGCCGGAATCCACGCCCTTCATGCAGGTGATCCGGCTCCGCACCTGCGACACCACCGAAATTGAAGATGACGCGCTCCGACGCCGGATCCGACGCGCCAAGGCTGCCGCCCGCCTTTCGCCCAGACGATAACGGGCGGCGCCATTTTTTATCCACAAGGAGGTATTTCTATGGCTGACGGTTCCGTTGTAATCGGAATCTCCCTGGATTCGGAGGGCTTTGCCGAATCTGCCGCCGCGCTTGAAAATGAGATCGCCGCCATCGGTACGAACTTCTCGGCCGTTCTCACGGAGCATTTCGGCGGAGAAAGTCTCTCGGCCAGAATGAACGAGGCGATGAGCATGATGGCGTCCGGTCTTGCCGGTGGTGCGCCGCTCGTCACCGACGCCATCAACCGCGTGTCCGCCGATCTGCGGGGCGCCGTCCTCGGCTTCGGCTGGTCGGATCTCGGCTCCCAGCTCGTCTCCGGCATTGCGGCAGGCGTTCGTGCGGCATCCGGCGAGCTCGTATCCGCCATCCGCTCGGTATCGGCCGCCGCCGTCTCTGCCGCCAAAAATTATTATCAGATCGCGTCTCCGTCCGCCCTCATGCGCGAGGAGGTCGGCGTCATGATCTCCCGCGGTATTGCGGAGGGCATTCTCGACGGTTCGTCCTCCGTCGCCGCCGCGCTTGCCGCCGTATCATCCGTTCGTCCCGGATCGGGCGCGTACACGGACAGCCGAACGCTCAATCAGACGATCACGCTCCGCGACACGGACACATCCCCCTATCGCACGGCGCGCCGGCTGCGTCGGGAAAGTGAGGCGGCGCTGCGATGAACGATTATGAAATTCTGCTCTCGAACGGGCGCGACACGCTCCGCCTTGCCCCGGACGGCGACGGTCGTCTGCTCGAAGGCGGACTCGACGGGATCGGATGCGCCGGATTTGACGTAAAGATCGCGCCGCTTGCCGCAGAGGCCGGCGGTTATGCCCAGCGTCGGCGGTTCGCGGAACGGGAGATCACCGTTTCCTTTGAAGTTCCCGCCGATTCGTCCGCATCCGTGCGCCGCCGCGTGATCGCCCTGCTCGATCCGACCGTCGATCTCGAACTTTCCCTCTCGATCGGCGGCGAAAACCGCGTCGTCACCGTGATCCCGGACGGAGAGGCCGTTTTCTCCCAGCCGTCCTTCCTCGATCCGCTCGTGATCACCGTTACGCTCCTCGCGCCGTCCGTGTTCCTCCGCGATCAGGCGGATCAGACGGCGGAATTCCGCAGCACGATCCCGCTTTTCACCTTCCCGCTCAACTCGATGGAAGGCGCGGGCACGGTCACCGGCTTCCTGCTCGACTCGGACGAAGCGACCGTTGACAATCCCGGCGATGCGCCCTGCGGCGTTCGTGCCGTTCTGCGTGCTGTCGGCGGCTCCGTCGTGCGGCCGGGCATCGCGTGCGGCGAGAAAACGATCCGCTGTCCGCTGACGCTGGAGGCAGGCGACGAGCTCGTGATCGACACACGTCCGCGGCAGAAAAACATTACCCTCAACGGCGAACGCACCTTCGTCTTCGAGCGTGACAGCGACTTCTTCGAGATCCCCGTCGGACGTTCCGCCCTGTCCGTCCTCTGCGACAGCGGTGCGGACTCCCTCGTCGCCGAGATCTCCTTCACGCCGCTCTATTTCGGAATGTGAGGCTGCCGATGGATCTCTATTTTCTGAACGAACGCTTCGAGCTGACCGACGGTCCCGTTGACGGTTTCACCTCCGTCGTCTGGTCGGAGCGCTATTTTGAAACGGGCACGTTCACGCTGCATTTTCCCCGTGCGATGTATGCCCGTCTGGCTAATGCCGCCTTCGTCCGCACAGCGGAATCGGACGGGCAGATCCTCTGCGGCCGGATCGACTACCGCGGGATCGGCGAGGACGGCGACTGCGAGCTGAGCGGACGGCTGCTCGAAGCGATCCTCGACGAACGGCTCCTCGTCGGGCGCGGCACGGTTTCCGGCACGGTCACGGACTGCGTGCGGACGGTGCTCACCGATGCGCTCGGCGATGACGTTGTGCTCGGCGAACCGCTGCTCTCCCTCCCGGACGAAGTCACGCTCTCCTATGACTGGGAATCCGTCTCGGACTGGCTCCGGCGCGTGCTTCGTCCCTATGGCGCGTCATTCCGGCTGCGGCTGGAGGAAGCGGACGACACGCTCGTGCCCGTGTTCCGGCTGATCCGCGGCCTTGACCGCACGGTCGGCAATGAGGGCGGCGCCGATCCGGCCGTCTTTTCCGCCGCATTCGGCAATCTCGCCGCCATCGAGGTAGAACGCTCGACGGCCAAAAGCGCCAACGCCGTCTACGTCGAGGGCAGCGACGGAACAATCGTGCTGGTGGATCATGCCGGTGACGGGATCCGTCGCGAAACGCACAAAAAATCCGCCCTCTCGCCCGACGATTTCGATTCGACGGACGAATATGAGGCGGCGCTCGCCCGGATCGGGGAGGAAGAACTCGCCGCCATCCCGGACGGGCTCTCCGTCACGGCGGAATGTCTCGCCACGGCACTCCCGCGATACGGACGCGACTACGCCCTCGGCGACGTCTGCGACGTATTTGACGACGGCGCCGGGATCAGTCTCCCGATGCGTCTGACCGAAGCTGACACCGTCTGGGAAAACGGCGCCGTCGAAGTCTTTCCGACCTTCGGCGAACGCGCCTCCCGCGGCGGCAGAACCTAATTAACGAAAGGACTGTTTGAAAATACAGCAAACATAAATCGTATTTCTGCTGTTTCAAACCTCATTTGTGCCTTTTGCCGCCAAAGGGCGTCAAATTCAAAGAACCGGCACAAATGCAAAG
>JAZUKT010000185.1:0-4146 GCA_045643445.1 Eubacteriales bacterium | reverse complement strand
CGAGCGCGTTTGCGAATGCGGCGGACATCTTTTCTGCGATCTTCGCGCGGAGATAGTTCTCGAAATCGTCGATCGACATGGTCAGCAGGTTCCAGCTGACCGTCACACACTTGGCGAGGTCATAGCTCGAGAGATCGACGGAGGTGGTCGTGAAGTTCGCGTTCGTCTGCTGTGCCGTGGCCGTGTCGTCCTCGTACCATGCTGCCGCGTTGCTGTCAGCGCCGACCGGGATGGATACGAAGCCGGAAATGTAGGTCGTGCCCGGCAGCGCGTCAGCGATGATCGGGTGGAGGTCCTGCATTTCGGTCCAGATCTTGGACGCCATCGTCTCCGGGATGACGGCAGCGTGATCGCCGCTCTTTACGACTGCGTTCGTCATGTGCGCTTCGTTCACACGCGCGAATTCGGCCGCTTCATCGTTCGACAGCGCCTTGTTCATCATCTTCTTCAGGAATGCGGTGCGATAGACGTCGGTGTTCGGCTTGTCCTCATCCTTGACCTGGCCTGCGGCAGATACGCCGAACGCGACCTTCGCGATCATGGAGCTTCCTTCGAGGGCTGCATAGTTTGCGGCGGCGGTTGCTTCGTCGGCAAACTGCTTGTCGAGCGCTTCGACCTTTTCTTTCGCTTTTGCAAAGTCTTCGAGTCTCGATTCGTCGAGGCACTGTTTTGCTTCCGCCATCAGAGCGGTGCGCTGGTTCGTGTACTGTTCCTTGGTCATTGTTTTATACCCCTTTCATGATTAAAAATTCAAATTCTGCTTTTGCCCGGAGCGCGTCCGGGTTCTTGTCCTTGCCGAGCAGCTGCTTCAGCTGTTCGAGCTTGTCCGATGCGAGTCGCATCCCGCAGGACGCGACCATCGGTTCGAATGTCGGCGTCTCGGCCGAAATGATTCCGTCCGCGAAGCCGAGTTCCACGGCGCGGTTGGCCGACAGCCATGTTTCCGCATCCATCAGTTCGCCGAGACGTTCACGGCTCATGCCGGTCTTCTCGACGTACGCCGTCATCAGCGCCTGATTGGCTTCGGACAGCATTTCTGCCGCGCGGTTCATGTCGCGGTAATCGCCGCTCACGCCGGTGGTCGACACGTTGTGGATCATCATCAGCGCGGTCGGAGACATTTCGCAATGTCCGGCCATCGCTATCACGGAAGCCGCGGAGGCCGCAAGCCCGGTCACCCGGATGCTCACGTTGCCCTTGCGGTAACCTCGTATCGCCGAATAGATCTCGGAGCCCGCCGTGATCTCGCCTCCGCCGGATGAGATCTCGACTTCCAGTTCCTCGCCGTCCGCTGCCGCGTCGATCGCTTTCTGCGCGTCGATCGGTGCGCACGACTCCCAGCCGATCCAGTCGTAGATCCATTTTGCGTCATTCGGGATGATGTCGCCCTTGACGTTCAACTTCATTCGCCCTCACCTCCTTCCTCGGAAGTGCTGACCGGCGCGGTGTCAAGCCGCCTGATCATGACGTCGCCGCCCTCAACAGGCGCAAGCGCCAGGAGCGAGCGGAGTTCGTTCGGTGTGAGGATCCCGCGGTCTACAAACTGCACGAGCTGGAGCTTCGCCGCCATCGAAGCATACTGCAGGGACGCCGCCTCCGCTATGATACGGTTGCCGACCGCCCTCTCGCGCCGCGTAAAGAGTTTCCTGGAGAATTCCTCGGAGATCTGCTTCACGTCCGGCTCGATAGCCGATTCGTAGTAGGCGATCCACTCGTTTTCGTTGTATGCCGACGTTGTGATCTTCTCGTTCGTGCCGTAGAATTCGCGGATTCTGTTGACGGTGTTCTTCGTCACGGCCGCGTTCGGCACGTAGTCCGACGGCTGAACCGGCGTCAGCTCGACCTTGTTGTCGATCGCCGCCACGCCGAAGCCGCCGTCCTCGGTCATCAGAAACGACTGTGCGAATTCCTTCGCCGCGAGTCTGATATCTTCCGGCCGTTTCGGCTGGAGCAGCTTTGTGATCCACTTGATGGCGGATCCGTTTTTGACGGCCGCCACGACTGACTGATCCGCTGCGTTGATGATCTCCATCGCGTCCGTCAGCGCACGCTTCGGAGCCGTGCCGAATAGATCGTTCTCGGCGAAATCGCCGCGCAGATGGATGAGATCCGTGTACGGCACCGTGCCGCTGTGACCGTTCCTGAAGTTGAACCGGATGCACAGCTCTCCGGAGTCCTGGACGACCGCCTCTGCCGTTGACGCCGGGATCGGGTAGATCTCTGTTGGAAGTCCGTTTCCATCCCGCAGGATCAGCGCGTAGGCGTTCCCGGTCAGGTCCTTCGTCGTGACGAGGTATTCGAGCATGATCTGCATAGTCATGTACGGATTCGGCTCTGTCAGCAAGAATCGAAGAAACGCCTCCGGGTCGATCTGCTTGCCCGACGCCATGTCGCGCACGTGGTGCAGTTCCATCTTGCCGATCGCCTTCGCCTTCGGCCGGATGCAGGATCGGATGATATCCGACCTCCACATGTTACCGTCCCAGGCTGTCACGGCGTTGCCCTGCGTCATCATCATTTGCAGACGCGTCAGCTTGTCGGGTCCCCTGATTCGGTCAATCAGGTTCGAAAAAAATCCCATTGCCCTCTCCTTCTGTCAGATGATCTGACGGTATTCATTTTCCTTATCGCAGAAGATGACGTACGCGTCGAGCAGAGCCGCCGTCCCGTCGATTCTCCTGCGCGGATTGTTTGTTTTCTTCGGCTGTATGTTGCCGTTCTTGTCCTCTTCGTAGCTCGTGTTCATGAAGCACCACGTGTCGATCGGATTGTCGTTGAATATAATGCGATGCTTGCAGATGTCAGCGCCGAGCAGCTTCATCGGCGAGGAGAGCGTCTTCACGCCCTGCCGCACCGGTATCATGACGTCGTCTCCGAACGTCTGCCGCATTTCCGCCGCCCACATTTCCGCCGACCATGCGTCGTATCCGAGCGCAAAAAGATAAATGTCGAAATCGTTCTGCACTTCCTCGAACCATTCCGTCACGACGTGCGGATTGATCCTGTTCCCGGGGCACGTTCGCATCAGCCCTTCGTCGATCCATATGTCGTACGGGATTTGGTCCTCGTGCACGCGCCGCTCGACGAGGTCTTCCGGCAGCCAGTACATGGACAGTCGATAGATCTTCTCGCTTTCCGGCACCATGAAGATGACCGTCGCGGCACAGAGGTCGGTCGTGGATGATAAGTCCGCGCCTCCGATCCCGTACCGTGGCGCTATCAGATCCGCGTCTTCCGGCCCGTAGAACGTGCCGTCCTTCTTCAGGATGCGGAACGTCTCGCGGTTTCTTATCTCCTCGTACGCCAGCCATGCCGCCGAGTTTGTCTCGCGGATGTTGAATTCCTTGCACAGCAGATTCTTGAGCAGGCGGAGATTCTGCTTCGCCCGCTCGACCTTCTCGGCAAGCGTCGTGCGGTTCTTGATCGTCCCGAGTCCCGGATTCGCTTTCTGCCAGCAGTCAGGATCCGTCCACTCGTTCCGGCTGTCGAGCTCGTAGATGATTGGCAGCGTCCGCTCGTCCTTGTAGCCGTCCTCCGCGTCGTAGCCGTCTATGATTCGCTCGCACTCTTCGTAAATCTCATCATAGATGTCCTGGCGCACCGTTCCGGCCGTCGATGTCATCAGAATGAGCGGCTGCTCGCGTGCCGTGATGCCGTCCGCCATGATGTCGTATAGTTCGCGGCCGTTCTTCCATTGGTGGAACTCGTCCATCAGCACGCAGTGCACGTTCAGGCCGTCGAGCTTGTTCGAGTCGGACGCCAGCGGTTTGAAGATTCCGTCGTTTGCGTCGTTGCGGATCTCCCCGACGAGCGTCCGCGCACGGCGGAGCAGGGAAGGCGACTTTCTGATCATACGCCGCGCTTCTTCCCATACGATCTTCGCCTGATCGCGCTTCGTGGCTACGGCGTACACCTCCGGGCCTGCCTCGCCGTCGGCGAACAGCATATAATTGCCGACGATGGAAGCCAGGAGGGACTTGCCGTTTTTCTTGGCCACGATCAGGATCCCGCGCTGATACTTGCGGTTCCCGTCGTCGTCGATAAATCCGAACAGCGCAGCGAGGAACGCCTTCTCCCACAGTTCGAGCCGCACCGGCTTCCCGCCGAACTTGCCCTTGGAGTGGCGGCAGTATCGCTCGGCGAAGC
>JAZUKT010000184.1:0-6610 GCA_045643445.1 Eubacteriales bacterium | reverse complement strand
GAAGACGTGATCACGCACTATAAGGACAGCTGGGCGGGCAAGTCCACCTATATTGGCACAAACGGTCCGTTCTGCCCGAAGGAGATCGAATACGGCAATACGCTCCGTCTGGAACGTTCCTCCTACTACTATCTCCCGAAGAACTATACGGGCGCGATGGATAAGTACATTATCCCGTACAGACTTCTCACCCGATACAGCACCGGCGACGCCGATGATCAGGTGAAGGCATACGAGGACGGCGCCATCTTCTATAACGGCGAGATCGCTCTCGACAAGCGCGCCGACTACGCGAAATCCGCGACCGTCACCGACATGATGACGACGCATACCTACGTTTTCAATACGAAGAACGAGCTGTTCGAGAAGCCGGAAGTCCGCCGCGCGCTCTCCATGGCGCTTGACCGCAACGCGATCGTCGAACTGATCACCTTCGCAAAGCCCGCGACCGGCTATATCCCCTATAAGGTATTCGATACGAAGGCCGGTACCTCCTTCCGTAAGGTCGGCGGCGATCTTCTTTCCGCAGAAGCGGATCTTGAAGGCGCAAAGGCTCTCCTCAAGCAGGCCGGTTCCAAGGGCGGCAGCTTCACGCTCACTGTCCGCGACAACGAAGTCGATAAGGCGATCGCCGATTACGCAGCAGGCGTATGGAGCGGTCTCGGCTTCAAGGTAGACGTGGACGTTGTGAAGGCAAAGGCCGGCTCCGACTCCACCATCTACGTCGATAATTTCCAGGACAAGTACGATGCGGGCGACTTTGACGTCATCGCCATCGATATGAATATGCTCTCTCCCGACGCGTTCGGCGCACTCTCCCAGTTCGCGGTATCCTTCTCCGGCAACGGCGTGGATATGAACTCCGAAAACTATGAGCTCTACGGCCATATCACCGGTTATGCGGACGACGATTACAACGCGCTGATCGAATCTGCCTTCGCGGAAACGGACAGAAGCGCCAGAGCGACCATTCTGCACGACGCGGAAAAGAAGCTGCTCGACGATATGCCCGTGATCCCGCTCGTGTTCCTGCAGGATGCGTACCTCGACTCTGATGAACTTTCCGGCATCAAGAGCACCTACTACGGTACGCGCAATTTTGCCGACACGAAACTGAAGAATTACATGAGCTACAAGGCGCTGACCGATACCGAAGAGGAATAAGCCGGCTGCCGCAATTTCATCCATAAACGGGAAGGTGTCATGCTTTCCCGTTTTATTATCGAATAAAAGGCGTACCCGACTGACGGGGCTGCGCCGATGGAGAAGAATATGCCTGAGACGTTTCATTCACCGCAGCAGGTGAAGGTGTTCATTCTGTACCTGCTTGAAAAAATCGGCTATCCGCTCGATTATAACGATCTCGCCACCATCGTGATCCGCGACGGTTACGTGGATTATTTTGACTTTGTCACCTACTTCCACGAACTGCTCGAGGACGGCCATATCACCCGCATCCCGAAAACGCAGGAAGACGGCGAAAATGCGGACGGCGTACAGACCGAAGAGAAGGCGGAGGACAGCGATACCATATCGGAGCAGGACTCCTTTGCGGTATCGGATACCGGCCGGATGATCGCGCGCGGACTGGCGGACGATCTTCTGCTGGCGGCGGTGCGCGAGAAGAGCTACATAAGCGCCATGCGGCATCTGTCGCTCGAAAAGCGCGGCGCGGTCTGGAATCACAGCATCGAGCAGCTCGGCGGCGGACAGTATATGTTCCACTGCTCCATCAAGGATAACGAGGGGCAGGCGTTCGATCTGGCTATCCGGGCGGATTCCTACCTGCAGGTCACGCGGATGAGAATGAATTTCGAGGACAAGCCGGACGTTGTTTTCCGCGGGATCGTCGCGCTTGTCACGGGCAACGTAAATTACCTGTTCGATAAATAAATATTGAGGGAAAAGATACGGATTTTCAAGTATCCTTCCGAAAAAACGCACCTTGTCGGGCATTTGTTCTTCGCAAATTGCACAACAAGGTGCTTGTTTTATAATTTTTCGTGAAATTTTTTTGGAAAAAACTCTTGACAAACGGGCGGTTTGTGTTATAATGTGGATAGATATTTGTAATCAATGCTCGGAGAATCATCGTTGGAACAGGATCTGAATCGCTTGCTCGAGCAGATCGGAAGCGGCGATGAGCGCGCGTTCGATACGCTGGCCGGGCAGTATGCCGGAATGACGGAGAACGCCGTGCGTCGTTTTGCTCCTTCTTTTGCCGAGGAGGAAAGCGTGTACGGACTGGATGATCTGCGTCAGTGCGCACAGCTTGCCCTGTACCGGGCGGCCGTGAGTTACGATCCGGGAGACAAAGGCAAAAAAGTCAGCTTCGGCCTGTACGCAAAAATCTGCGTCGACCGCTCGCTCGTATCGCTTCTCCGTAAATGCCGGAGCGAACAGCGCAGACGGCGGAGCGCGGAGAAAAAAACGGCCGGGGAAGTGCCGGATCCGATGGAGGCGGTGCTTTCGTCGGAGGGTGCGCATAAGCTGATCGGGCAGTTCCGCGGGGTGCTGTCCCGTTATGAGACGAAAGTATTTGATGAATATATTATGGGCAAGTCCGTTGGGGAAATCGCTGAACGACTCGGGAAAAACGAACGATCCGTCAGCAACGCGTTATACCGCACGAAAGTTAAGATAAGAGGACTTCTGAAAAACCAATAAAGTATTTTATCCCGCGAGGGATTAAAATAAATACGCCCGAATAGCTTAACTCAAGAGCGTTGTTTTCAAAGGTGACGGTGAGAGTCCGCCGAGGGCAGAAATTCTTCAACCAATCTAATCAAAGCGAGGAAAAAAAGATGTACGAGGACAAGACCCTGAAGTGCAAGGAATGCGGCGAAGATTTCGTGTTTACTGCTGGTGAACAGGAATTCTATGCAGAAAAAGGCTTCCAGAACGAGCCCCAGAGATGCAAGGCATGCCGCGACAAGAGAAAGAATGCAGGCCGTGAGCCCCGCGAAATGTTCGACGCTGTTTGCGCTGAATGCGGCAAGCCCTGCAAGATTCCCTTCCAGCCCACCAACGACAGACCCGTATTCTGCAGCGAATGCTTCGCAGCAAGAAAGCAGGGCTGATTCTTTCGGTCGGCACGAATTGAGTTTACTCCCCCGGCGATTGTTTGTCGGGTACAATAGAAGCTCAGGCAAGAGAGATACGTTTCGGCGTGTCTCTTTTACTTTTGTTGGGGAACGCGGATCGGCCGGGAAAACCGGGGATCTGACAGAAAAATCGCTTTTTTTCAGAGATTTCTCAAAAAGCATCTATACAAAACGGGAAAAATATGATATAATCAAACTGTATTATTATGATAGGGCGTACTGCATCCATTTTGCAGATGAAATATGGAAGACAGAAAAAGATTCAAATCGGATAAAGGCAAGTCTTTCCGTTCCGATTCCCGTCCGCGGGATCGGCGTGAAGAGCTGCCGTCGAATATGGTCGTCGGGCGCAACGCCGTCTCGGAACTGGTGAAATCCGGCGCGCCGATCGACAAGATCCTCGTGTCCGGCCGGGAAGGCTCGATCGTCGTGATCGTGGCCGAGGCTAAAAAGAACGGCATCCCCGTCGTCGATACCACGTCGGAGGCGCTGGATCGGCTGGCGCGCGGCGAGCATCATCAGGGCGTGATCGCCATGACGGCGGAGAAGGAGACCTGCTCCGTGGAGGATCTGCTGGCCATTGCGGCGGAGCGCGGCGAAAAACCGCTGCTCGTGGTCTGCGACGGCATCGAGGATCCGCACAATCTCGGCGCGGTCATCCGTTGTGCCGAATGTGCCGGTGCGCACGGCGTCATCATCCCGGAACGCAGAGCGTGCGGACTGACGCCTGCCGTATCGAAAGCATCGGCCGGAGCCTTGCAGCATATGGCCGTCGCCCGGGTCGGCAATATCGCCGAAACGATCGAGAAGCTGAAGAAAAACGGCGTCTGGACGTTTGCGGCTGAAGCGGACGGACAGGACTTTTACGAAACCGATTGGAACGTCGCGTGCGCCATCGTGCTCGGCGGCGAAGACAGCGGCGTATCGAGACTGGTGCGCGAGCGGTGCGACTTTACGGTTTCCATCCCGATGTACGGGCGTGTCAATTCTCTGAACGTGTCAACAGCGGCGTCTGTGCTTCTGTGCCATGCGGCGCGGATGCAGCGGACGGCGAAGAAATAAAAAGCACAGCATATGAAAGGAAAGACGGCGGGCGAACCTGCTGTCAATGTACTGACTATGGCTCATGATGATAATTACAAGAACGGCGGCGTAACGGCAGGCGATCTGCACGGCAAGCTCAACCGCATCCGTCAGAATGCGGACGAGGGCGAGCGGGCGATCCGTGCCGCCGAGCAGGAAGCGATCGATGCGACGACGGCCGCCGAATCCGACGGAGATCTCGACATCAACGAACTCCTGCAGCGGTATATGGCCGATTACGACGAGGAACAGAAAACCGAGGAAGCGGCGGAAGAAAAGACCGGCGGCGTCCTTGACGAAATTCGCAAGCAGGGCGAAGGCGTGGAAGAGATTCTGAGCGACGAGGACGAGAAGCTGATCAGCGCGCTGGATTCCGCGTTCTCGCTGCCGTCCGAACTGAAAAACGAGGACGATATGCCCGAGATCACGCTTTCCGACGTGTTTGACGGCGTGCGTCCGGCTGCTGCAAAGGCTGCGGAAGAACTGACGGACGACGAGCCGCTTTCGTTCCCGGATCGTGCCGAGGCGGTCAAAGCCTATGAAGACGAATCGGCGGAACAGATCGCAGCGGACGAGCCGATATACGAAGACGACGGCAGATCAATGCCCGTTGACGAAAAGAAACCGTCCGGCGGAAAACTGAAAAAATTTTTCGGCTGGTTCTTCGCGGCGAACGACGAAGACGAGGACGGGGAAGAAGAACTGATCGAAGACGACGGCGGCGAAGATCTCGTGATCGACCGGATCGACGAGGCTGAACCGTATGAAGCGGCAGCACCGGTCGAACAGCCGGCCAAACCGCAGCCTGCCGAAACCGTACAGAATCCGGCAGCCGAAACGCTCGCCGATGAAACGGACGACGAGGAACTGCTCCGCCGTGCCATGGAAATGCTCACGAGCAGCGCGGCGCCGAAGCCGGCTCCCGTTTCCGCAGATCTGACGGAAGACGAAGCGGACAACGCGGACGAGAGCGACGCTGACTTCGACGGCGTGGAGACCGATCCCGAGATCGACCCGACGGACATCAACCTCATGGTTGCGTTCGGCATGGATCAGGACGGCAAGGACAAGACCGGCCGTGCGAAGGAACTCGGCGACAAGCTGCAGGCGCATCAGGAAGCGCAGAACAGAAAGCAGAAGCTCGACCGTGCCGAATTCGTGGACAAATCGCAGATCGGCGAGATCCGCAAGGAATTTAGCAGCAGGGAAAAGAGCCTCTGGATCCGTCTGGTGCTCTGCGCCGTCTTTACGGTCCTGCTCATGCTCTTTGAAAACGTCGGACTCCTGACGAAACTCTTTACGGGAACGGCCAAGCAGTTTGCGGGCGTCTTTGACCCGGCTGTGTACCCGACCGTGTATATTATGACGAGCCTCCAGCTCATGCTGCTCGCGTGCGTCTGTGCGCTTGACCGGATCGTGTATGCGGTGAAGAATCTCATACACGGCGTTCTGAAGCCGGAACGTCTGACGGTGCTTCTGACGCCCGTCGGCATCATCTTCTCTGTCGCTTCGGCGAGACTGACCGTTGCGCCGGACGAACCCGTTACCTTCAACTTTGTCACGGCTTTGGCGGCACTCCTGACGCTCGTCGGCGCGCTGATCGACAATCGCCGTGAAAGCATGAACTTCCGCGTCGTATCCGATAAGCGGGTGAAGCACATCGTCAGACGGCTGAACGATGAGGAAGCCAAGGGCGAAACGGCTGCCTTTGCCGATGCGGATGACGTTAGCGACGTCATGAAGATCGAAACGACCGATTTCGTCGATAACTTCTTTGCCCGTCTGAAGCGTCCCGATGCCGCGACCGGTACCGCCGTTATGGTCATCCTCGGCGTATCCGTGGCCGCTGCGCTCCTGTTCACGCTCTTTGCGTGCCTGCGCGGTGTGAGCGGTGCGCTCGGCTGGCAGGTGTTCTATGAGTCTCTCCTGATCCTCGCGCCGCTTGCCGTATTCCTCACGTTCGCTTATCCCTTCTACCGGGCAAGCGCGGCCGCCAAGGCGTACGACAGCGCCATCATCGGCGAAACGTCGCTCGACGAATACTCGAACGCCTCCGTTATCAGCTTTGACGATGAGAACCTCTTCCCGTCCTATTCGGTGAAGGTTCAGAATATCCACATCTGCAATAACGCAAGAATCGACCGCGTCTTCTACTATGCGGCGTCCGTGTTCTCCTATGCGGGCGGCCCGCTGCAGGACGTGTTCGAACTGGCGACGCAGAACGTCGAGATCTCGAAGAACGTCGAACTGTTCGATATTGAAGAAGGCTTCCTCGCCACGCAGGTGGACGGCGTCAACATCATCTTCGGCAGCCGGGAAGGCCTGCTCCGTCACGGATTTGAAGTGTCGGAGGAAGAGGCGGCGGACGACGATTACTTCGCCGAAGAACTCGAGATCATGTATATGTTCCGCGAGGACAAGCT
>JAZUKT010000183.1:0-1605 GCA_045643445.1 Eubacteriales bacterium | reverse complement strand
GGCGTTTTTACCGGGCGGATCCCGGCATAGCCGACCGAGTCGTGGCGCAACTGGTCGCAGACGATGAAGAGTACGTTCGGTTTAGTCATAATGATACCTCGGTTTTTATTCGTCCGCCTGATTTTTGACGAGCGCGGCGTATACGTCGTTTTTGCTGACGCCGCGTGCCTTGGCAGCCGCCTTGATGGCGTCCATGCGGGAGAGTCCGGCGTCCATCAGAAGCTGCACGTGTTCCGCCGGATCAGCGGGATAATCGTCCTTTGCTTCATCCGCCGGTTTTCCGCCGAGGATGAGGACGTATTCGCCCCGCGGCTCGCGCGATTCGTACAGTTCGACGGCTTTGGCGAGCGTCGTGCGGCAGATTTCCTCATTCAGCTTCGTCAGTTCCCGGCAGAGCGCGATCGGACGGTCGCCGAAAACGGTCAGAAGCTCGGAGAGCGTGGCGCGGAGCCGGTGCGGCGCTTCGTAGAGGATCATGGTGCGATCTTCTGTCGAGAGGGCAGCGAGCCGTTCGCGCCGCGGTTTCTTTTCGGTTTCGAGAAAGCCCTCGAAGACAAAACGGCGCGTCGGGAGGCCGGAGAGCGTGAGCGCCGTGACAGCCGCACAGCAGCCGGGGATCGACGTGACCGGGATCCCGCGCTCGGCGCAGAGTCGGACGAGATCTTCGCCGGGGTCGCTGATGGCGGGCGTTCCGGCATCCGTGATCAGCGCGCAGGATTCGCCTGCTTCGAGCCGGGCGGCGATCTGTTCTCCGCGTTCGCGCTTGTTGTGTTCGAAATAAGAGATCATCGGCTTCGAAAGACCGAGCCGCGTCAGCATCAGGCCGGAGTTGCGGGTGTCCTCCGCGGCGACAAAATCGACCTCAGCGAGCACCTTCAGCGCCCGTTCGGAGAGATCGGAGAGATTGCCGATCGGCGTGGCGACCAGATACAGCATTCCGCCGAGAACGGCGTTCTTTTCCTTGATTTCAGCCATGGCGGCTCCTTTCAGAAGAGATGTTCGAGTGTGAAATTGTCATATACGGCCTGCATATCGTCCGTGTATACGCCCGCCGCCTTGTCGCGGTAGATGATCAGCGGACGGGAAACGGCAAGCGACGGAGCTGCTCCCTTTTTGGCTTCGCAGAGAATGAGACACGGCTTGTCCGCGGCCGTCGGATAGACGAGGATCAGTCTTTTCGGTTCAAGACGGTTCGCCCGCAGGGAGGAGAAGAGTTCCGCCATCCGATCCGGGCGATAGACGACGGAAAACGTGCCGCCGTACCGCAGAAGCCGGGCAGCAGCCGCGACAAAATCGTCGATCGTGCCGTTTTCCTCACGTCGGGCGGCATTCATGTCGGGCGCGGCGTTGTCGAAACCGCAGTTCTGCCGCATATACGGTGGATTCGAGACAACGGCGTTCGCTTCGCCGCCGAAATCAGACGGCTGAACGTCACGCACGTCGGCGCAGACGGAGCGGATCACGTCGGACAGACCGTTTAAGGCGGCGTTCCGTTCGATCAGCGACGCATAGGGCGGCTGCAGCTCGACCGAATGGATCCGGGCAAACTTGTGCCGGGCGGCCATCAGCAGCGAGACAACGCCGGTACCGCCGCCGAGTTCCACG
>JAZUKT010000182.1:0-2816 GCA_045643445.1 Eubacteriales bacterium | reverse complement strand
GATGGAGTCGGCGGAGATCCGCAAAAAATGCTGCCGACACACAGACGATGACTTTTCACTAATCAATTTTGATGAGGAATCGTCGGAGCAGCTGCTCGGCGTCTGGAGCAGATGCCGGTGTGAAGGCTGCCGTGCCGTTTTCCTGCGCCGACTGTTCTTTGTCTGCGGATCCGTGACCGATCCCGACAAAGCCTATCATCTTGACTTTTCGTTTCGTTCTCCCGAGATGCGCGAGGCGTGTGCCCGTATTCTCGAAGAGGCCGGATTTGAATTTCATCGGACAAAGCGGAGAAGCCGTTTCGTCCTATACGTGAAGAACAGCTCCGCTATCGAGGATTTTCTCGTGATCATCGGAGCGAGCGGCGCGGCATTTGAACTGATGAATCAGAAAATCGTGCGCGACGTGAATAATATGGCGAATCGTCAGGTAAACTGCGACACAGCGAACATTGAAAAACAGCTTGCTTCCGCCAAACGCTACACGGATGCCGTTGCATATCTGATCGAAGGCGGTCATCTCGACGAACTGCCGGACGAACTCTGCGAAACGGCGCGTCTCCGCATCGAGAATGCACAGGCATCTCTCTCCGATCTCGGAGAAATGCATAATCCGCCCGTATCCAAATCCGGCGTACGCCATCGACTGGATCGGATCCTTGCGGCGGCGGACGAATGGCGGGATCAGAAAGCATAATCAAATCTGAAAGGAGTCGGAAATGGGAAACTTTGTCCATCTGCATCTGCACAGCGAATACAGCTTGCTTGACGGCGCGTGCCGGATTTCCGACATCCCGAAAATGGCGAAAGAGGCCGGACATTCGGCAGTCGCCATCACCGATCACGGCGTTATGTACGGCGTTGTGGAGTTTTATAAAGCCTGCCGTGCCGAGGGCATCAAGCCGATCATCGGCTGTGAAGTTTACGTGGCGAGACGGAGCCGTTTCGACCGTGAAAAAGAACTGGACGCCGGGAGCAATCATCTGGTACTGCTCGTCGAAAACGAAGTCGGCTATCAGAATCTGATCACGCTCGTATCCCGCGGCTTTACGGAAGGTTTTTATTCGCGCCCGCGGATTGATATGGAACTGCTCGAAGGGCATACGGAAGGGCTGATCTGCCTCTCTGCCTGCCTTGCCGGGGCGATTCCGCGTGCGATCCTCTCGGGGGATTACGACAAGGCGGAAGAAACGGCGCTGCGGCTTGATAAGGCGTTCGGTCGCGGGAATTTTTACCTTGAAATGCAGGATCACGGGCTGCGCGACGACCGAGTAGTCAACGAAGGAATCCGCCGGATCGCGGAAAAGACCGGGATTCCGACCGTGGTAACGAACGACGTACACTATCTCCGCCGAACGGACGCCGATAATCAGGCGATCCTCATGTGCATCCAGACGGGAAACGTCATCGCGGACGGCCGACCGATCGGCTTTGAAACGGACGAATTCTATTATAAATCCACCGCCGAGATGGAGGCGCTTTTTCTGAATGACCCGGAGGCCTGCGCCAATACACAGCGCATCGCCGACCGCTGCTCGTTCGATTTTACTTTCGGGGAGACGAAACTGCCGCGGTACAAGCCGGAAAACGGCATGAAACCGGAGGATTATCTTCTCAAACTCGCAAACGACGGTCTTGACGCGAAAGCCGCCGACGGACACATTGTTTTTGACGATAAGTATCCGCGCTCGCTGTATGAAGAGCGCATGGCGTATGAATTTTCGGTCATCCGCCAGATGGGGTACTGTGAATATTATCTGATCGTATGGGATTTCGTGCATCACGCCAAGCGGGAAGGCATCCCGGTCGGTCCCGGACGTGGCTCGGGAGCCGGCAGTCTGATCGCGTATCTTATCGGGATCACGGATATTGACTCGCTGCGGTTCGATCTGCTCTTTGAGCGGTTTCTGAATCCCGAGCGCGTCAGTATGCCCGACTTTGACATCGACTTCTGCTATGACCGACGGGACGAAGCGATTGCTTACGTCCGTGAAAAATACGGCGACGACCATACTGCGCAGATCGTAACGTTCGGGACGCTCGCTGCACGCGCTGCCATCCGTGACGTCGGACGGGCGCTCGGCATGAGTTATAACGACGTGGACGCCGTTGCGCGGGAGATTCCGCAGGCGCTCGGTATGACGCTTGCCAAAGCGATGGAGCAGAATCCACGGCTGAAAGAAATGTCGGATGCGGATGCCGCCGTGCGGAAGCTGATCGACACGGCTGCCGCCCTGGAAGGAATGCCGCGTCATGCGTCTACTCATGCGGCAGGCGTTGTCATCACGGAGAACCCGGTGACTTCCTATGTCCCGGTATCCGTCAACAGCGGCGTGATCGTGACGCAGTTCGATATGGACACGATCGCCGAACTCGGGCTCCTGAAATTCGATTTTCTGGCGCTCCGCTATCTGACGATCATCCATAATGCCGAAATTGAAATCGCCGAACGCGAGCCGTCATTCGATCTCACGAAAGTGGATATGGCGGATGAGGCGACGTACCGTAATATCTGTGCGGGACGCTGTGACGGCGTATTTCAGCTTGAATCAGCCGGCATGAAGCAGATGCTTACCCAGCTCAAGCCGCGCTGTCTCGACGATATTATCGCGGCAATTGCGCTGTACCGACCGGGGCCGATGGACTCGATTCCGAAATATATCGAAGCGCGTACGAACCCGGAGAGTATCACCTACTGCTCGCCGAAACTGAAGCCGATCCTCGACGTCACGTTCGGATGCATCGTGTATCAGGAACAGGTCATGCAGATCTTCCGTGAGATCGCGGGCTACTCGTTCGGTCACGCCGACGTTGTACGT